>NZ_RAWN01000102.1:0-33100 GCF_003668895.1 Corallococcus sp. AB045 | reverse complement strand
CCCATGTTCCCCTCCTTCGTGGCCCTGCTCAGGCCAAGCCCGAGCAGGGCCACGAAGGAGGGGAACATGGGCGCGGGCAGTGTCGCAGCCCGCGCCCATCCACGCACCTGTGGCGCCCTTTTCAGCGCGGCGGAGCGGCGGCCTTCATCCGGGCGAGCATCCGCTCGATGATGCCGAACAGCGCCTCGCGGTCATCGTCGGGAAGCAGGCCCATCAACCGCCGGATGCCCGCGTCCGTCATCAGCTGGATGACCTTGTAGATTTCACAGCCCCGGTCGGTGAGCTTCGCGGTGACGGCGCGGCGGTCCTCCGCGTCCCGGCCGCGCTCCACCATGCCCATGTCCTCCAGGCGGTCCACCACGCCGGTGATGGTCTTCTTGGTGATGCCGATGCGCTGGGCCAGCACCCCCACCTGGATGGGGCCGTCCATGCCCAGCCACCCAAGCGCGTGCACCTGGGTGGGGGTCAGCCGCATGTCGTCGCAGAGGCTCGCCAGCGGATCTCTCAGGGAGCGGAAGTGGGCCAGCTCCCGGATGAGCCCCATGAAGCGGCGTGAGTCCGGCGTGGACTGGTCCCCTTCCTGGAGCAGGCGCTCCATCACGGCCTTCTCGTCGGCGGCCTCGTCCTTCCCCTCGGAGCGCACTTCGGATTCCGAGGGGGAGGTGATGGAGGTGGGGCGGCGCATCAGGCCGTCTCCACTCGGGCCGCGGCCGCCGCGGCCTCCCGCTCACGGTCCTGGTTGGACGGACCGTGCGCCGTGCCGGAGCCACCCGCGAAGCCGGGGTCGCTGCCCTTGTTGCGCTTGAAGCGCGCGGCCAGCTGATCCAGCAGCGAGTACACCACCGGCACCACGCCCAGCGTGAGGAACGTGGAGGTGATGAGGCCTCCGATGATGGTGATGGCCATGGGCGCGCGCGTCTCCGCGCCGTCGCCCTTGGCGATGGCCACCGGGATCATGCCGGCGATCATCGCGATGGTCGTCATCAGAATCGGGCGCAGACGCACCGGAGCGGCCTCGAGGAGCGCCTCGTGCGCCGTGCGGCCCTTCTCACGGACCTGCAGCGTGAAGTCCACCAGGAGGATGCCGTTCTTCACCACCAGACCCATAAGCATGATGACGCCGATGAGGGCGAACATGGACATGTACTGGCCGGTGATCAGCAGGCCGCCAATGGCCCCGATGAAGGCGAAGGGCAAGGACAGCATGATCGTGAACGGGTGGATGAGGCTTTCGAACTGCGCCGCGAGAATCATGTAGATGAGGATGATGCCCAGGAGCAGCGCGGTGCCGAACGCGGCCACGGACTTGCCCAGCTCCTTCGCGTTGCCTTCCAGCTCGCCCGTGACGCTCTTGGGCAGCTCCTTGGCGGCGTAGCCCTGCATGTAGGTGATGGCGTCGGAGAGCGCGTAGCCCTCCTTCAGGTTCGCCAGCATGGTGACCTGCCGCTTCTGCGCCTGCCGGTCAATCTGCACCGGCCCCTCCGCGGGGACGATGCGGGCCAGGTTGCGCAGCTCCACCAGCTGCCCCGTGGGGGCGCGCACGGCCAGCTGACCGAGCGCGTCCGCGGAGGCCAGCGTCTCCGGAGGCAGGCGCAGCTTCACCTCGTACGTCTCACCGCCCTCGCGGTAGTCCAGCACCTTGTCGCGGCCCAGGTAGGAGCGCAGGGTGGCGCCCAGGGACGCGGCCGGCACGCCCAGCGTGGCCGCGCGGTCGCGGTCCACCTGCACGTCGTACTGCGGCTTGCCGGAGCGGTACGTCATGTCCACGTCGGTGAGGCCCGGGTTCTGGAGCATCGCCTGGCGCATCTTCTCCGCGGACTCGGTCAGCTCCTTCCAGTTGTCGCCGCGCAGGTTGAACTGCACCTGCTGCGAGCGCGCGCCACCACCGGACACCGCGGTCACGTCCTGCACCGCCACGGTGATGCCCTTGGGCGGGTGGATGTTCTGGCGCAGGTAGGCCTTGAGCTCGCTCTGCTTGAAGGCGCGGTCCTTCACCGGCATCAGGTTGATGAGGACCTCGCCCTTGTGGACCTCTTCCTGCACGCCGCCGCCCGCGGTGGTGAACGTGGAGGAGATGCCCGGCAGCGCCCGGACCTGGGCCGCGAAGGTGTCCAGCTGCGTCTGGGTCTCTTGGATGGTGGACCCGATGGGCAGCTCCACCGTCAGCTTGATGTTGCCGTTGTCCTGCTCCGGGATGAACGTGAACTTGAGGAAGCGGGCCAGGCCGAAGGTCGCGAAGAGCACCACCACCGCGACGAGCATCGTCAGGGCGCGGTGACGGAGGATGCCACCCAGGATCTTCCGGTAGCCGTTCTCCATGCCCACCAGCACCTTCTCCACCGCGGCGGAGATGCCCGTCGGGTGCCCGTGCTCACGCAACAGGCGCGAGGACAGCATCGGCGTGAGCGTCATGGACACCACGTAGGAGATGAGCGTGGCCACCGCCACCGTGACGCCGAACTGGTAGAAGAACTTGCCGATCATGCCGTCCATGAAGGCCACCGGGATGAACACCGCCACGATGGCCAGCGTCACCGCGAGCACCGCGAGGGCAATCTGTCCGGCGCCCTCCAGCGCGGCCTGCATGGGCGAGGCGCCCTCTTCCATGTGACGGACGATGTTCTCGATGACCACGATGGCGTCGTCGATGAGCAGACCGATGGACAGGGTCAGCGCGAGCATCGTGATCATGTTGAAGGTGAAGCCCAGCGCCGCCATCACCGCGAACGTACCGACCACGGACACCGGCAGCGCGATGGCCGCCACGATGGTGGAGCGCAGGTTGCGCAGGAACACCAGCACGATGAGGACGGCGAGCACGCCGCCCAGGATGAGGTCCTCCTGCACGGCGTGGATGGACGAGCGGATGAACCGCGCGTTGTCCGTCACCGTCTCCACCTGGACGCCGGCGGGCAGCGACTTGTTGATGTCCGCCAGCGACTCCTGCACCAGGTCCGCCACCTGCACCGTGTTGGAGCCGGACTGCTTGCGCACCACCAGCGCCACCGCGCTGCGCTCGCCGCTCTTCGCACCCGAGCGCTGCTCCGCGGGGCCGTCCACCACCTCCGCGATGTCGCGCACGCGGATGGGAGAGCCGCCCGTGCTGGTGATGATGATGTTCCGGATGTCGTCCACGCTCTTCGCTTCGGACGTGAGGCGCACGATGCGCTCACGGCCGCTGTCCATGCT
This sequence comes from Corallococcus sp. AB045, assembly GCF_003668895.1. Lineage (NCBI taxonomy): Bacteria > Pseudomonadati > Myxococcota > Myxococcia > Myxococcales > Myxococcaceae > Corallococcus > Corallococcus sp. AB045. The sequence continues at coordinate 29,911 of NZ_RAWN01000102.1, read as the reverse complement.
GCGGCCACCCGGCACGTCCAGGCTCTGGGCCTTGAGCGCCTGGCTGACGTCGCTGATGGCCAGGCCAAAGCCGCGCAGCCGGTTCGGGTCCACCACGAGCTGGATCTCCCGCTCCCGGCCACCGACGATGTCGATGCTGCCCACGCCCTGCTGACGCTGGAGGGCCGGCTTCACGATGTCATCCGCGACGCGCGTCAGCTCCTCCACCGGCAGGGCGCCCGCGAGCGCCAGCGTGATGATGGGGGCCGCGCCGATGTCGAACTTCTCCACGACGGGCGTCTCCACCTCGTCCGGCAGCTTGCTCAACGTGGCCTGCACGCGGTCGCGCACATCCTGCGCCGCGATGTCCACCTTGGTGGACAGCTTGAACTGCACGACGATCTGCGAAACGCTTTCGACGTTGATGGACTTGAGCGTGTCCACGCCGTTGAGCGTGTTGAGCGCCTCCTCCAGCGGGTCGGAGACGTTCTTCTCGATGGTCTCCGGGTCCGCGCCCGGGAGGATGGTCGTCACGGTGACGACGGGGAAGTCGACGTCGGGGAACTGGTCCACGCCGATCTTCGGATAGGCGAACAGGCCGAACACCACCACCGCCAGCATCAGCATGGCGGTGAAGATGGGCCGTGAAATGAAGGTCTTGAGCATTCAGGTACCCAGGGAAGAAGAGGGGAGGAGGGACCGCTACTGCGCGACGCGCACGGCGGTCCCCTCCTTGACGTCCAGCGAGGCGTCGGCGAGCACGCGCTCCTCCGCCGTCAGGCCCTGCAGCACCTTCACGTAACCGGGCAGCACGCGCTGCACGCGCACGTCGCGCTTGCGCACGGTGCCGTCCTGCACCACCCACACGAAGCCGTCCTGGCCCTTGCTGCTGACGGCCTGCGCCGGCAGGAACAGGCCGTTGCCCGCGTCGCCCGCGGCCTTGGAGAAGTCCATCTCCACCAGCGCGCCGGGGCGCAGCGGGTGCTCCGTCTTGCCCGTCACGTCCGCCAGCACCTCCACGGTGCGGCTCTGCGCGTCGATGACGGCGCCCACGTTGGCCACCTTCGCCTCGAAGCGCATGCCGCTGGGGTTCACGGTGCCCGGCGTCACGATGCCCGGCGTCACGTTGTCGATGACGGACTCCGGCACCATCATCCGGATCTCCAGCCCGTCCGTGTCCACGATGGAGAACACCGGGGTGGAGGGCGTCATCGCCACCGAGTCACCCACGTTCTTCGTGCGCGCGGTGATGATGCCGTTGAAGGGCGCGATGATGCTGTGGTCGCGCAGGTTCTCCACCGCCAGCCGGTACGCCGCGCCGGCCTGCGCCGCCTGGGCCGCGGCCTGCTTCTGGCCGATCTCCACCTGCTCCAGCGCGTTGGCCGCGACGCCGCCGGACTCGGCCACCTTGCGCGTGCGCTCCAGGTTGCTGGTGGCCAGCTGCAGCGCGGCCTCCGCCATGTCCTTGGCCGCCTTCGCCTGGTCCACCGCGATGGACACGTTGGACGTGTCCAGCTGCGCCAGCACGTCGCCCTTCTTCACCTTGTCGCCCACCCGGACGTTCACCTTCGCGAGCGTGCCCGTCGCCTGGGGACCCAACACGGCCTCCTGCTTGGAGCGGACCTGGCCCGTCACGCGCGTCACGTTCTGCTCCAGCTCCGTGGCCGGGGTGATCGCCTTGACGCCCAGCGCGTTGGAGCCTTCCTGCTGAGTCGGAAGCTGCGCCTTCTCCGCGCCCGCCTTCGAGCACCCCGCCGTCGACACCGCCACGGCCACCACGGCAGCCAAGATTCGCTGATTCACGCGTCCGAACTCCTGCCGGGTCGCCGGCGGGACACCCGCCCTGGCACCTGCTCCGGCTAATTCTTTGTGGGCTAGAAATTACCGACGCTCGATTATCTGTCAAGAGGATACTCCGGAGTGCGGACTATCCACTCCCCAGTCATCCCGCGGGGTTGGCCGCCTGCCCTCCAGGCCTTCAATCTTCTTCACAACACCGGGGCCAGCGCGCTGCGTCACCAGGAAGGCGGGCGCCGGGCAGGGAGGGGACGGGGCGCGTCGCTTGTGGCTGACGGCGGGCGCCTGTTATTGACTCGCGAATCAACCCGCAGCGGGACAACCCCCAAGGACTCGCGATGCTCAACCCGTTCACCGAGGAGCACGAGGCGTTTCGCAGGACGGTGCGCGCCTTCGTGGAGAAGGAGATGGCGCCCTACGGTCTGGAGTGGGACCGGGCAGGCATCTTCCCCCGCGAGCTGTTCAAGAAGTGCGGCGAGCTGGGCTTCCTGGGCATCAACCACGACCCGAAGTTCGGCGGCAGCGGCCTGGACTACTGGTACGTGACGGCGTTCGCGGAGGAGCTGTCGCGCAGCCGCAACGCGGGCGTGAACATGGCGCTGCTGGTGCAGAGCCAGATGGCCACGCCCATCATCAACGAGATCGGCACCGACGAGCAGAAGCGCGAGTTCCTGGAGCCCGCGCTCAAGGGCGACCGCATCGCGGCGCTGGGCGTGAGCGAGCCGGGGTGCGGCTCGGACGTGGCGAGCATCAAGACGACGGCGCGCCGTGACGGCGACGACTACGTCATCAACGGCTCCAAGATGTGGATCACCAACGGCACGCGCGCGGACTTCATCACGCTGGCGGTGCGCACCGGTGAGGATGGCTACGGCGGCATCTCGCTGGTGACGTTCCCCACGGACGTGAAGGGGTTCGGCGTCTCCAAGAAGCTGGACAAGATTGGCAACCTGTCCTCGGACACGGCCATCCTCTACTTCGAGGACTGCCGCATCCCCGCGCGCTACGTGCTGGGCGAGGAGAACCAGGGCTTCTACCACATCATGACCAACTTCCAGGGTGAGCGCCTGGTGGGCGCCATCACCACGGTGGGCGGCATGGACCGGATGCTGGAGGACGCCCTCCAGTACGGCAACGAGCGCGAGGCGTTCGGCCGGCCGCTCATCAAGTTCCAGGTGTGGCGCCACAAGTTCGTGGAGCACCTGACGGCGGTGGAGGCGGCGCGGCGGCTCAACTACTACGCGGTGGACCTCTACGACCGGAAGGAGAACCCGGTGAAGGAGATCTCCATGGCGAAGCTGTTCGCCGGAGACCTGGCCCAGCGCGTGGCCTACGACTGCCAGCAGTTCTTCGGCGGCATGGGCTACATCGAGGAGACGCCCATCGCGCGCATGTGGCGCGACGTGCGGCTCATCACCATCGGCGGCGGCACGTCCGAGGTGATGAAGGAGATCATCTCCAAGCTGTACGGCTTCTAGCTACTTCCTGCCGAAGAGGGCCTCCGCGGCGCTGAGCATCGCGTCGCGTGAGGCCTTCTGGTGCAGGCCGCCTTCGCCCAACTGGAAGAGCTCGCAGAAGTTGGCCTCGTCCTTGTCGCGGGGCGCCTCCGCGAAGGGCTCCTTGCAGGCCTTGGCCACGGACTCGTCGAAGTGCCGGCAGTTGCGGCACGAGCGCAGGTCCTCCTCACAGCCGGGACACGTGTCGCGCCGGCCGACTTGATTCGCGATGATGTCGAGTGCGTGTCCGCAGTGCGCGCAGCCGGGCATGGCGGTCCTCCCCGTCAGGACGGTAACGGGGGCATCCTGCCAGAGTCCGGTTTAACGCTGGACGCTGGGTGCGAACGCCGGGGTGGGCAGGGAGGAGGCTTCCTGGGGCCGGCGCAGCTCGCCGGTGGCGTCCAGGAGCTGGTCGTCCAGCCGCTTGAGGAGGAAGAGGACGTAGGCGGACAGGCCGGACAGGACGGCGGCCATGATGCCCAGCAGCATGCCGCGCTGCCAGCGGTGGGCCTTCTCCATCACGCCGCGGCGTTCCTTGAAGGTCTTCAGCTGGGCGTCCACGGAGGTGCCGTCCAGCTTCTGGGCGAAGTCGGAGGCCTGGGCGCTGCCCCGGGCCATCAGCCAGCGCCCCTCCGCCTGCAGGGCCTCGGCGCGCGCGTAGCAGAACGCCGCCCCACCCGCGAAGAGCAGGGAGATGCACAAGGCCGCTGTCACGCTCCGGGTGCCCATGCCACCAACCCTCCGGCAAATCCGTGGGCGCGGCCAGCCGACAGGCCGCGACTGCTCCGGCTTTCCGAAGACAGTAGCGGATGCTAGGGACGGCTTCTGACATGGGCAAGCCCTACCGTCCTAAAGACCACTATTTCCAGAAAGCCAAGCAAGAGGGACTGCGAGCGCGTTCCGCGTTCAAGGTCGATGAGATCCTCAAGCGCTTCCCCTCGTCCGTGAAGAAGGGCGCGGCGGTGCTGGATCTGGGCGCGGCGCCCGGCGGGTTCCTCCAGATATTGGCGGACGCGGTGGGGATGCACGGGCGCGTCATCGGCGTGGACATCTCGGCCATCCGTCCCTTCTCCCAGAAGTGGGTGACGACGGCGGTGCTGGACGTGCTCGCGGACGACTTCGACGCGAAGCTGGCCGCGCTGTACGACGGCCCCTACGACGCGGTCATCTCCGACATGGCGCCCAAGACGTCCGGCATCAAGGGCACGGACGAGGCGCGCAGCCTGCGGCTCGCGGGCAAGGCGCTGGAGGTGGCCGCCACGCGCGGCCGGCCCGGCGGCACGTTCGTGGCCAAGGTCTTCATGGGGGGCGACTTCGAGGCCTTCCGTGACGAGGTGCGGCAGCACTTCGAAGAGGTGAAGATCGTCCGTCCGGAGGCCACGCGCGGCGCCAGCATGGAGGTCTACGTGGTGGGTCTGCGGCGCCGGGCCCCGGCGCCCTCGGCCACTTGAAACAGAGAAGGGAACGCCAGGGACGCGGGCGGCGTCTAGAGTGCCGCCCCTATGTCTTCTCCACCACGCTCGCGTGCTTCCGTCGTCGTGTTGTGCCTGCTGTCCCTGGTGCTGTCCTCCGTGTCCGTGGCGGCGCCCGCGAAGGCGCCCCCGACGTGGAAGGCCATCGACGCGCTCGTCGAGGACGACAAGGTCGAGTCCGCCGCGCAGGGAGCCGAGGCCCGGCTCGCCGCGGCGAAGGCCCAGGGTGACGCCGACGAGTGGACGCGCGCGCTGATCCGCACGGTGCAGCTGCGCACGCGGCTGCATGGCTATGAGACGACGGTGCGCTTCCTGCGTGAACAGCCCTGGCCGCAGGGGTTGCGGCAGCAGGCCACGCTCCACCTGTTCTACGCGGCGGTGCTCGCGAACTACCAGCGGTCGTACAGCTACGAGATTGGCCAGCGCGAGCAGGTGGTGTCCACGGGGCCGGTGGACCTGAAGGCGTGGACGAAGGATCAGATTTCAGTGGAGATCCAGCGCACGTACGCCAGCGTCTGGGAGTCGCGGCAGAAGTTTGGCACCGAGCCGGTGAAGGGGCTGTCCGAGTACATCCAGCCCAACACGTATCCGGAGGGCATCCGCTCCACGGTGCGCGACGCGGTGACGTACCTGTGGGTGGGCTCGCTGGACGACACGGGCCTGTGGCGGCCGGAGCAGGAGCAGGGCGTGTACCGGCTGGACCTGGGCGCGCTCCTGGACAGCACGCCGAAGGTGGAGCTGAAGGACCCTTCCGTGCACCCGCTGATGAAGGTGGTGGCGGTGCTGGGGGACCTGGAGGCGTGGCACCTGGCGGCGGGCCGGCGTGAGGCGGCGCTGGAGGCGCGGCTGCGGCGCTACGAAGTGCTGTCAGCGTCGTTCACCGAAGCCGCGGACAAGCGGCGCATCCGGGAGCACCTGGCCGCGCACCTGAAGGGCTTCCGGGACGTGCCGTGGTGGTCCAAGGGGCAGAACCAGCTGGCGGAGATGGAGGCACAGGGGGGCCGCGCCATCACCGCGCATGCCCTGGCGAAGGCGGGCGCGGAGGCGTGGCCGAAGTCGGTGGGCGGCATGCAGTGCGCGGCGCTGGTGGCGAGGCTGGAGGCGCCGGAGCTGTACGCGACCGGGATGCAGGTGGACGGGCCGGGCAAGCGCTCCATCCTGGTGGGCCACCGCAACGTGGGCACGGTGTACTTCCGGGCGTACGCGCTGGATGTGGAGGCACGGCTCGCGAAGCCCGACGAGGACCTGTCGCTGCTCCCCTCCACCGCGGAGATGCTCCGCATGGTGGCATCGCGCAAGCCGGAGGCCGCGTGGAGCATGGCGCTGCCGCCCACGCCGGACTTCCAGCGGCACCAGACGTTCGTGACGCCGCCGGCGCTCAAGGCGGGCGCGTACACCATCGTCATGTCCACGCGAGAGGACTTCGCGAAGAAGAACAGCCGGATCCTCTCCCTGCCGATGTCCGTGTCGCCCTGGGCGGTGACGGTGCGCAAGGCGAACCCCAACCTGGCGGAGGTCCACGTGGTGGACGGCGCCACGGGGGCGGCCGCTCCGAACGTGGAGGTGCGGTTGGTGAGGTCGGACTACGGCACCCGCCGCTTCAACGTCGTCAGCCGCCGCACGGACGCGAACGGCGACCTGTTGCTCAAGGGCACGGACGCCAACCGCTACGAGGACATGCAGTTGGTGTTGGGCCGGGGCAAGGGCGTGATGGTGCTCCCGGGCTCGGTGTACCTGTCCCCCCTCTATGAGTCGACCCCGCAGGACCAGACGCTCATCTACACGGACCGCGCCGTCTACCGTCCCCAGCAGAAGCTGCTGTGGAAGGTGGTGGCCTACCGTCCGGAGGAGGCGTCGAAGCGCTACCGCGTCCTGCCGGATTCGGCGGTGACGGTGTCGCTCGTCGACCCCAACGGCCAGGAGGTGTCCAAGCGCGAGGCCCGCACCAACACGTTCGGGTCGGTGGCGGGCGAGTTCGACATTCCCTCGGGGAGGCCCCTGGGCCAGTGGACGGTGCGCACGCGCCCCAACGGCTACGCGAGCGTGCGTGTGGAGGAGTACAAGCGGCCCACCTTCGAGGTGACGCTGAAGGACGCGCCGGAGGCGCTGCGGCTCAACCGGCGCGCGACGTTCAAGGGCGAGGCCCGCTACTACTTCGGCCTGCCGGTGACGCGCGGCGCGGTGAAGTGGCGCGTGTCGCGCGAGCCGGTGCTGCCGCGCTGGTGGTTCTGGGAGCGCATCCCGGCCACCACGGAGCTGGTGGCCTCCGGTACGGCCACGGTGGGTGAGGACGGCGGCTTCACCGTGGCGTTCACCCCGGAAGCGGACGAGCGGCTCGCGAAGGCGCAGGGCATGTCGTGGCGCTACCGCGTGGAGGCGGACCTGACGGACGAGGGCGGTGAGACGCGCTCCGCGAGCCGTTCCTTCCGCCTGGGCTTCGTGTCGGTGGAGGGCCGCGTGGACTCCGATGTGGGCTTCGTCCGCGAGGACTTCCCGTCGGAGGTGCGGCTCGTGCGCTCGAACCTGGATGGCGCGCCGCAGGCTGGAGCGGGCCGCTGGCGGCTCATCGCCTTGAAGGCTCCGAGCCGTCCGCTGATGCCGTCGGAGGTTCCGGTGGAGAATCCCAAGCCCCTGGACGCGGACGTGCAGTCGCTCAAGGAGGCCTCGCCCACGCCGGGTGACGCGCAGAGGGGCCGCTGGGACACGAACTACGACGTGGAGCAGACGCTGCGACGCTGGGACGACGGCGCGGAGGTGGCGCAGGCGGCCGTGACGCATGGCGCGGACGGTGTCGCCACCGTGAAGCTGCCGGCGCTGCGCGCGGGGACGTACCGCCTGCGCTACGAGACGACGGATGCGTTCGGCCAGAAGGCCACCGCGCAACGGGACTTCGTGGTGGCGGGGGCCCACGCCCCGGCGGGGTTGCCCGCGGTGCTGGCGGCGGAGCGCGCTTCGGTGCGCGTGGGCGAGGTGGCGCGGCTGATGGTGGCCTCCGGCTTCGAGGGCCAGCCGCTGGTGATGGACGTGTACCAGGGGCACCAGCGCGTCGAGCACCGCCAGCTGACGGCGGGGCAGGGGCGCGCGGTGGTGGAGCTTCCGGTGACGGAGTCCCTGCGTGGCGGCTTCACGGTGGTGCTCTCGATGGTGCGCGACTGGCAGACGCTGAGCTTCCAGCAGACGGTGGCCGTGCCCTTCGATGACAAGGAGCTCAGCCTGGAGTTCGCCACGTTCCGCGACACGCTGCGGCCCGGCGCGAAGGAGACCTTCCGCGTGACGGTGAAGGGGCCGAAGGGCGCGAAGCTGGAGGCGGGGGCCGCGGAGTTGCTCGCGTACATGTACGATCAGTCGCTCAACGTCTTCGGACCGCACACGCCGCCGCAGGTGGCACAGCTGTATCCGCAGCAGACGGTGTACGTGGACTTCCGGGCATCCGGTGGCGTCTTCGGCGCGGACTGGCTCTTCGATGAGTTCGTCCGGGAGGGACCCTCCGCGCCGGAGCTCAGCGACGACACGCTGAAGTTCGAGGACGGCTACGGGCTGGGCGGTCCGGGCTACCGCAATTACTACGGCGGCCAACGCCTGCGCGCGATGAAGCCCGGGGCCGTCCGGCGGGAAGCTGACGCTGCACCGCCTCCGCCACCACCGCCGTCGCCCGCGCCGTCCGCCGCGGAATCCGCGCCGAAGCCCGGCCGGGTGCTGGAGCAGAAGCGGCGAGAGATCATCCAGATCATCAAGGGGGAACCCGGCCCCCCGGAACCGGGGGAAGGGCCGGAGGAGCCGCTGCGCTCCAACTTCGCGGAGACGGCGTTCTGGATTCCGCAGCTGCTCACCGGACCGGATGGAGCGGCGGTGCTGGAGTTCACGGTGCCGGACTCGGTGACGGCGTGGGACGTCTGGGTGCACGCGCTCACGAGGGACTTGCGTGGGGGCTCCACGCAGCGCTCCACCCGCAGCGTGAAGGAGCTGATGGTGCGCCCGTACCTGCCGCGCTTCCTGCGCGAGGGCGACCGCGCGGAGCTGGAGGTCGTGGTGAACAACGCGGGGGCCCAGACGCAGCAGGGCCAGCTCACGTTCGACATCGTGGATCCGGACACGCAGAAGAGCCTGCTCTCGGAGTTCGGCGTGAAGACGGCCTCGCAGGCCTTCACGGTGGCGGCGGGGAAGGGCACGAACCTGCGCTTCCCCATCACCACGCCCGCGCGGGTGGGGCCGGTGGCCTTCCGCGTCGTCGCGAAGACGGGCGCGTTCAGTGACGGCGAGCTGCGGCCCCTGCCGGTGCTGCCCGGCCGCATGCACCTGTCGCAGTCGCGCTTCGCCATGCTGAACAACAATGACCGCCGGACACTGACGTTCGATGACCTGAAGAAGTCGGACGACCCCACGCGGGTGAACGAGCAGCTCGTCGTGACGGTGGACGCGCAGCTCTTCTACTCCGTGCTCCAGGCGCTGCCGTACCTGGTGGACTACCCCTATGAGTGCACGGAGCAGACGCTCAACCGCTTCGTGTCCACGGGCATCGTCTCCAGCCTCTTCAACAAGTATCCGGCGGTGGCGAAGGTGGCCAAGGACCTGAGCGAGCGCAGCACTCGCTTCGAGACCTTCGACGACGTGGATCCGAACCGGAAGATGACGCTGGAGGAGACGCCCTGGCTCAACGAGGCGAAGGGCGGGGCGGAGTCCGACCAGGCGCTCCTGCGCGTGTTGGATCCGAAGGTGGCCCAGGCCCAGCGCGTGTCCTCGCAGGCGAAGCTGCGCAAGGCGCAGAACGCGGACGGTGGTTTCCCCTGGTGGCCGGGCGGCCCGTCGTCGCCGTACATGACGCTCTACATCCTGCATGGCCTGTCGCGCGCCATGGAGCACGGGGTGGAGGTGTCTCCCTCCATGACGGAGCCCGCGTGGGGCTACCTGGCGAAGCACTTCCGGGACGACTACGCGAACCGGCTGATGAAGAAGGACCTGGGCTGGGAATTCCTCACGTTCCTCAACTTCGTGGCGTCGGCGTATCCGGATGCGCGCTACACGGGCGAGGCGCTCACGGCCGCCGAGCGGCAGCGCATGCTCGACTTCTCCTTCAAGCACTGGAAGGAGCACTCGCCGTACCTCAAGGGGTACCTGGCGCTCACGTTGAACCGGTCGAAGCGCACGAAGGACGCGCAGAAGGTCTGGGACAGCGTGATGGACTCCGCGAAGACGACGCAGGACCTGGGCACGTACTGGCAGCCGGAGGACCGGAGCTGGCTCTGGTACAACGACTCCACGGAGACGCACGCCTTCGCGCTGCGCACGCTGTCGGAGCTGCGCCCGAAGGACCCCCGGCGCGCGGGCCTGGTGCAGTACCTGCTCCTGGACAAGAAGGTGAACCACTGGAAGTCCACGCGCGCCACGGCGGAGGCGCTCTACGCGCTCGTCAACTACATGGAGGCGGAGGGTTCGCTGTCCGCGCACGAGGAGCTGAAGGTGACGGTGGGCTCCAATGCGGTGACCATGCGCTTCTCGCCGGACGTGTACACGGGGAAGAAGAACCAGGTGGTCGTCCCCGGCCCGGAGGTGAACGCGACCACGGCGACCACGGTGGTGGAGAAGACGACGCCGGGCTTCGCCATCGCGTCCGCCACGTGGCACTTCTCCACGGAGCAGCTGCCCAAGGAGGAGCGCGGGGACTTCTTCCAGGTGTCGCGCCGTTACTTCGTGCGGATCCGCGAAGGCAACCAGACGCTGCTGCGCCCGCTGTCGGACGGCGCGAGGCTGCGCCCCGGCGACGAGGTGGAGGTGCAGCTGTCGCTGCGCACGAAGCACGCGGCGGAGTACGTGCACCTGAGGGACCCGCGTGCCGCGGGCCTGGAGCCGGAGAACGCGCAGTCCCGCCACAAGTGGGACCTGGGCATCGTCTGGTACGAGGAGACGCGCGACTCGGGGACGAACTTCTTCTTCGAGTCGCTGCCGGCCGGTGAGTACAACTTCAAGTACCGGCTGCGCGCGAACATGGCGGGCACCTTCCGCGTGGGCCCGGCGACGGTGCAGTCCATGTACGCGCCGGAGTTCACCGCCTACTCCACGGGCACGGTGCTCACCGTGGACAAGGCGCAGTAGGTTTCAGCAGGGCAGGGGACCGGCGCTCCGTCGTGGCGCCGGTCCGCTGCTCACGGTCGCAGCGTGAAGCGCGGGGTCGCCCCGGGCGTCACGCGTCCGGCCGGATGTCCTCGGTCCGCTACTCCGCGCAGGTGGCGGCTTCGTCGGTGGGGTGCAGCGTGGCGATGCCGTAGGTGCCGTTGCGCGTGCCGCACCAGATGCGCCAGTTGCCGCCACCCACGTCCGGCGCCGAGTACACGCCGCCTTCCTTCTTCGCCCCGCCGCGCGCACAGCAGCGCGCGAACGCCCGGGTTCCGATGGCGGCGATGGAGACCGCGTCCTGCGACGTCGAGAAGCCGCCCGTCCGCTTCACGCCGCAGGACCACGGGGACAGGCCCTTGAAGCGGATGAGGTACTGCTCGCCGCGCACCGCGTCCTCACCCCTGACCGGGCCCTGGTAGCAGACCTTTCCCTCCGCCTCGAGCTGCGCGTAGCGGGGCAGGAAGTGGAGGCCGCCAATCGGGCCGCGCTGCCAGTCGTCCCCGCAGAAGACGTGCGTGAACGCGTTGCGCGGGCCGGTGCTCACCCACAGGCTCGTGAGCCATTCGATGTTCGCCTGCCGCGAGCCCGGACGGCCCGCCGCGGACAGCGCGCGCTGCACTCGCGCGTCGTCGTAGTGCTTCGCGAAGAAGCGCTGCACGTCTCCGGCGCTCACGCTCGCGTCGGGACGCGCGGGGCACAGGTCCAGCACCTCGCGGTCCATCGCGGACAGCGCTGGGGCCTTGGCGAAGAGGGGCGGTTGATCACACGTGTTCGCGCACGCCGCCGCGTCACCAGGAGCCGGAGCCGACGCACGGCCCGCGGGTGCGCGCACCGCCACAGTGACCTCTTCCTCGTCGTCCGGCTCCGCCGCGGGAGCACCTGCACCGGATCCGCTTCCAATCGGCTTTGCTGCCGCGGGAGCGCTCGCACCGGCTCCGCTTCCAATCGGCCTCGCCTCCGCGAGGGACATTCCACCGCCTCGCGCCGCCTGCTGCTGGCGCGTGTTCTCATGGTCCGCGCGCACGAGCGCGTCCGTGCCCGGTGCCTTCTGGACGGCATCCGTGGGCGTGCCATCGCAGAGCACCCAGCCCTCCGCCTTGGGCCCCTGGAGCTTGCACCACGCGCGGTCGGGGCCCCCCTTCTTCATGAGCGGATAGGACACGCCCGGCTGCACGGAGAAGACGACCTTGGAGGACTCGGGCTGGTCCACCGCGTCCACGGCCTCTTCGGTGACGAAGACGCCGCTCCCCGCGAAGGCGACGGGGGCGGTGGAGAGTGCCAGGAAGAAGCAGGCGAGCGACCCGGAGAGGCGCATGGTGCGCCGGACTCTAACAGGGGTGCCCGAAGCCCGCTGTTCCCCGGTTGCGCCCGGCGCCGCGCCGCGAAATAAACGCGCCCGATATGAAACCGATGAATTTCCGAGGCCGCTGGGTGCTCATTACCGGCGCGTCGTCCGGCCTGGGGCTGGAGATGGCCCGCGTGCTCGCGAAGGAGCACGGCGCCCACATCATCGCCGTCGCCCGCCGCGAGGACCGGCTCACCGCGCTCAAGGCGGAACTGGAGTCCGCGCACGGCGTGCAGGTGCTGCCCCTCTCCGCGGACCTCACCCGGCCCGGCGACGCCGCGCGCGTCTTCGAGACCGCAACGGCGGGCCGCACCGTCGACGGCGTCATCCTCAACGCGGGCGTCACCTACTTCGGCCATGCGCTGGAGCAGCAGCCCGAGTCCTTCGACGCGCTGCTCGCCACCAACATCACCAGCGTGGTGCGCATGTCCCAGCTCTTCGGGGCGCACTTCGCGAAGCAGGACGGGGGCGGGGCGCTGATGCTCGTCGCAAGCACGGCGGGCTTCGCGCCGCTGCCGTACCAGACGGCCTACGCCGCGTCGAAGTCGTTCGTCATCAGCTACGGACGGGGCCTGGCCTACGAGCTGCGCAAGGCGGGCGTGTCCGTCACCGTCTTCGCGCCCGGCGGCATCGCCACGGAGATGCTGTCGGTGTCCGGCCTGGACCGGAAGTTCAAGGCGGGCGACGTGGGCATCATGTCCGCGGAGGCCTGCGCGCGCATCGCCGTGGAGGCGTTCGTGCACCGCCGCGAGCTCTCCGTGCCCGGCGTCCTCAACCGCTTCCTCGCGACGCTGATGAAGCTGTTGCCCCACGGCTTCATGATGGGGCGCTCGGCCGCGCTGTACGAAGGCGCGCTGCCGAAGGAGCCGCCCGCGCCCTGAAACAGGCCCGGGCGGCGTCCGTCGCGGTGGCTCAGGACAGCTTCACCCGCGTGACCTTCAGCTTGCCCACCTGCACGGTGTACTCGCCGGCCCCCAGCTCCGCCTTGGGGTCGGTGACCTTCTCCCCGTTCACCTTCACGCCGCCCTGGCCCATCATCTTGCGAGCCTCGGTGGCGGAGGCGACGAACTTCGTCTCCGGCAGCAGCTTCGTGACGAGCAGCTTCTCCGCGCCCGCGAGCGACACCTCCACGAGCGGCAGGTCCTCCGTGGACAGCTCCTTCTTGGCGAAGCGCTTCTCGAAGTCCTCCGCCGCCTTGCGGCCGGCCTCCTCACCCTGGAAGCGCGCGGCCATCTCCTGCGCGAAGGCGACCTTCGCGGCCTTGGGGTGCGCCGCGCCGGACTTCGTCTGCTCCTCCAGCTCCAGCACCTGCTTGAGCGGCATGGCGGAGAGCAGCTTGTAGTACCGCCACATCAGGTCGTCCGTGATGCTCATCAACTTGCCGAAGATGTTGTCCGCCGGCTCGTCGATGCCCACGTAGTTGTCCAGGCTCTTGGACATCTTGGAGCCGGTGATGACGCCGTCCACCAGCTTCGCGTCCAGGCCCTCCAGGATGGGGCCGGTCATGATGACCTGCGGCTCCATGCCCTCCTCCTTCATCAGCTGACGGCCGACGAGCAGGTTGAAGAGCTGATCCGTCGCGCCCAGCTCCACGTCCGCCTTCAGCGCCACGGAGTCGTAGCCCTGCAAGAGCGGGTAGAGGAACTCGTGGATGGCGATGGAGGTGTTCTCCCGGTAGCGCTTCTTGAAGTCGTCGCGCTCCAGCATGCGCTGCACGGAGTAGCGCGCCGCCAGGCGGATCATCCCCTCGGTGCCCAGCGCGTCGAGCCACTCCGAGTTGAACTTCACCACCGTCTTGTCCGGGTCCAGGACCTTGAAGACCTGCTGCTTGTACGTCTCCGAGTTGACCTTCACCTGCTCGCGCGTGAGCGGAGGCCGGGCCGCGTTCTTGCCGGACGGGTCCCCGATGAGCGCGGTGAAGTCACCGATGAGGAACACCACCGTGTGGCCGAACTCCTGGAAGCGCCGCATGCGCGTGAGCAGCAGCGTGTGGCCCAGGTGCAGGTCGGGACGGCTGGGGTCGAAGCCCGCCTTGATGACGAGCGGCTTGCCCTTGTCATACGAGCGCTGGAGCTTCTTCTTCAGGTCCTCCGGCACGTGCAAATCCACGGTGCCGCGAGTGACTTCTTCGAACTGTTCTTCGGGGGTCGCCTTGCGCAGTGCGTCCGGGTTCATGGCGCCGCGGACACTAGCCCAAAAAAGACGACGGGCAGGGCGGGACTTCCATGTCCGCCCCACCTGTGGATGTTCGCCCGGCTCCCCGAGGCTCAGGCCCCGCTCAGGTGTCCAGGAAGTCGAAGCTGCGGCACAGGCCGCGCAGCGTCTGGCTCTCCGTGACGACCTGGTCCATGTCCACGTCGTCGATCGTCGTGGGCAGCACCTGGACGATCTGGTCGTTGAAGGCCAGACCCACCCGGCGGCTGCGCGAACTGGCCGCCTTGAGGGTGGCGTCGTAGTAGCCACCGCCGCGCCCCAGCCGCTTGCCGTCCGGGCTGAAGCCCAGACCGGGCACCACGAACAGGTCGATTTGGTCCACCGGAATCAGGTCCGAGGAGTTCGTGGGCTCACGGACGCCCAGGCGCCCCGGCTCCAGCTCGCTCTCCGACTTGATGGCCCGGAAGGCCAGGATGCGCCCGTGCACGTGGGACAGCGGGTAGCAGACGATCTTCTCGTCCTGCAACGCCGCGATGAGGATGTCCCGGGTAGGCACCTCGCCCCGGATGGGGGCGTAGAGCGCTACCGTCCGCGCATTCTGATAGTAGGGCGATGCCAGGAATCGAGACTGGACCTTGAGGCCACGCTCGTCGATGAGGTCATTGGTCATCGCCTTGCGGCGCGCCGTCAGTTCCTCACGAAGCGTTACCTTCTTTTCCGCCGCCGCCGCCACCGTATCCGCCGCCGTCTCGCTCACCGCCGCCGCTCCAAAGAAAGAGTCCCCCGCCGAGCCGTGTGTCCAGCGTCCATTGAACCCTTAGAAGCCAGGTGGGGACCGAAATCATGTCACCGCAGGCTTCCCTCATCCCCGGTGAAGGGGGAGGGCTTGCACATGGCGACCGAAACGGACCCCGGAATGGACGTATCGGTTCGAATTTCTGCTGGGCATCACGCACCCCGCAGGGAACAGACCTTTACCACTCAAATCCTGCTGCAAGTCCTTAGAATCACTGGGAAAATCCCAGGGCGTTCTGGGAAAATGATAAGGATGGAGAAGCGTGCGGTCAAGCCGTCCTCGCGCGTTTACAAGCCGCCCCGTGGACTTCTATGATGCCCGGGTCCCCGACATGTCGCTCCCGACCCCAACATTGGCTCTCGCGGCGGTAGCCTGCCTCACCTCCGGATTCGCCTGGGCGGGTCCGCAGATGAACAGTACCTATCAGGCAGATGCCTTCGGCCCCATCGAGTTGCGCTCGGACGGGGAGCACCTCGTCGGCACGGCGCCGGCCGGGGGGCCCTGCCAGCGCCCGGTCGCCGAGCAGATCCTGACGGGGGACTTCCAGGGCAACGTCTTCCTGGGGGAGCTTACGCTCTGTCAGACGGGCGACACCTGCACCCCGTCCCGCAGCTTCCCGGTGATGCTCGTCTACAACGTGGAGGAGCGGGCGCTGGGTGGCGTGGTGAAGCTGGAGGACAGCTGCGAGTCCCCGGCGCTGCCCAAGAGCCGGATGCTGGTGCTCCGGGCGGCGGAGCAGGGGGCCTCGCTGACGCCCGCGACGGCGCAGGCCCCGGAGCAGCGCCAGGCGCAGGCTCCCGTGCCTCCTCCTCCGTCCGGTGGGGCCGCGCAGGTGGCGGCGCAGCGCCGGTTGGAGCCGCTGGACGTGGCGGCCACCCTGAAGCTGGGGCAGTCGCTGCTGGCCCAGAACCCCATCGCGGCGTCGCAGCAGTTCCAACTGGTGCTGTCCCAGGAGAAGGAGAAGAACAACGCCTGGGCGCTGACGGGCATGGGCGTGTCGCACTACCTGCGCAAGCAGCAGCCGGAGGCGCTCAAGTACCTGGAGCAGGCGCGCAACGTGGGCAGCGGCGCGGCCAAGGCGGAGGCCTTCTTCTGGACGGCGTGCGTGAAGCGGGCGGCGCAGGAGTCGGGGTTCGCCCAGGTCGCGCTGCGGCGTGCGCTGGCGGAGGGGTGGTCCCCGCCGGAGGGCAACGCGCTGGTGGAGCGCGAGCTCCAGCAGTTCGCCAACGAGGGAACGTTGTACGAGGCGCAGGTGAAGCAGGCCCGCGGTCGTAAGCGGGTCCAGGGCCGTGATCCGCAAGGAGCTGGCAGCGCCAGCCCGTGAACGCGCCGACTCCCGTGTCGAAGCCCATCCGCGTCTTCGGCAACTACGAAATCCAGTCGCTGCTGGGCAAGGGCGGCATGGCCGAGGTGTACCGCGCGCGCGTGCGCTCCGGTCCCTACGAAGGCTGGACGGTCGCGCTCAAGCGGCTGTTGCCCGCGCTCACCCGTGACCCGGCGTCGGTGGACCTGTTCCGCCGCGAGGCGCAGCTGTCGCGCCAGCTGGACCACCCGAACATCGTGAAGGTGCTGGACGCCGGGATGCTGGACGACGTGTCCTTCCTGGTGATGGACCTGGTGGACGGGCGCGACCTGGGCCACATCCTGCGCCGGTGCAAGGCGCGCGGGATTCCGCTCCCCGTCGACTTCGCGGTGTACCTGGCGAAGGTGCTGCTGGAGGCGCTCGCGTACGCGCACACCGCCACCGGCCCGGACGGGAAGCCGCTGGGCATCGTCCACTGCGACGTGTCCCCGTCCAACCTGTTCATCTCCCGCGTGGGGGAGATCAAGCTGGGCGACTTCGGCGTGTCGCGCGTGCTGGTGGACGGCAAGCTCCAGGGCGGCGAGGTGCTGGGCAAGCCGTACTACCTGTCCCCGGAGTCGCTGCAGGGCGCCGTCACGCCGGAGGCGGACCTGTGGGCCGCGAGCGTGGTGCTCTACGAGCTGCTCACGCTGGGCCGGCCCTTCGTGGGCTCGACGCCGGAAGAGGTCTTCGCGGGCATCCTGTCGCGCAAGTACCGGCTCCTGCGCTCGGTGCGTCCGGACATCCCGCAGGCGCTGGACGACGTGCTGGCGCGCGCGTTCGCGGAGAACCCCGAGGACCGCTTCCCGTCCGCGGAGGAGTACGCGAAGGCCCTGTCGCCGCACTTCGACGAGAACGTGGGGACGCCGCTGGCCATCGCGGCGGTGGTGCGCGGCCTGTTCGGCACCACGGACGAGATGCCCGCGTACCGGGGCTCGCCGTCCAACGGCCCCTCCGACGACAACGGGTAGCCGGGCGGGCAGGGCCCTGTCGCGTGGGCTCCCAGCCGGTGGAGCCCGCTGCGGCGCCTGCCCCGGATGATGACCTTTCCTCCCGCGAACATGCACCGGGAGGAATCCATGGCGACCGAGCGAAAGCAGCAACAGCCCGAACAGGACCACCCCACCCGAGAGACAAGGCGGGGCGACGAGCGGCTTCCGCCCAAGCCTGACGAGGCCAAGGAGGGCATCCCCGGATACGGGCAGCCGGATCCGGAGGTCCGCGAGAAGAACCTGCCGGACCAGAAGTGGTGATCAGCCCAGCGCGCGCACGCGGGGAACGTGGGTACAGAGCGCTTCCACCACGCGCTCCACCTCCGCCGGTGTGGTGGTGGGGCCCAGGCTGAAGCGCAGGCTGCCGCGCGCCTCGGCGGGGGAGAGGCCCATGGCGCGAAGCACGTGGGACGGCGACAGCGTGCCGGACGCGCAGGCCGCACCCGACGAGACGCGGATGTCCTCCAGGTCCAGCGCCATCAGCAGCGCTTCCCCCTCCACTCCGTCGAAGCGCAGGTTGCTGGTGTTGGGCACCCGGGGCGCGCCAGCGCCGTTCACCGTCACGCCGGGCAGCCGCTGGAGCACCTGCTCCTCGAAGGTGTCGCGCAGGGCCGTCACCCTCGCGGCGGTGCTGGGCTGATCCGCGGCGGCCAGCTCCAGGGCCAGCGCCAGGGCCTCGGCGTAGGGCACGTTCTGTGTGCCTCCGCGCCGGCCTCCCTCCTGGTGTCCGGGCGTCAGCGCCCGCACGTCCACGCCCTTGCGCACCACGAGCACGCCCACGCCCTGGGGGCCCCCGAACTTGTGCGCGGAGAGGGAGAGCAGGTCCGCGTCCACTTCGCGCAAGGTGAGCGGCACCTTGCCCGCGGCCTGCACGGCGTCCGTGTGGAAGAGGATGCCGCGCTGACGGCACGCGCGCGCGGCCTCCGCCACCGGCTGCAGCACGCCCGTCTCGTTGTTGGCCCACATCAGCGAACACAGCGCGGTGTCCGGCGTGAGCGCCTCCAGCACGGCCTCCAGCGGCACCCGGCCGTTGGAATCAGGGGACAGCCGCACCACCTGGGCGCCGTCCTTCTCCAGCTGCGCGAGCGCGCCCAGCGCCGACGGGTGCTCCACCGTGGTGGACACCACGCGGCGGCGGTCCTTCAGCGGGCGGGCCGCGTACGCCCCCATCAGCGCGAGCGCATCCGCCTCGCTGCCCGACGCGGTGAAGGTGAGCTCCTTCGGCTCGCAGCCCAGGACGCGCGCCACCTTCGCTCGCGCCGCGTCCAGCCGGGCCCGGGCCTCGCGCCCGCCACCGTGCACGCTGGATGCGTTGCCGAAGCCGCCCTCCGTGAAGGCCCTGGCGAGCAGCGCGCCGACCTCCGCGCGCACCGGCGCGGCGGCGTTGTGGTCCCAGTAGATCACGTGTCCTGCGCGGACAGCAGCGACACCGGCCGCTCCTCGGAGACCCCAAAGGCTTCGAGGAAGCGCGACACCACCTCGCGCTTGAGCGCCTTGCGCTTGGCCGCGCTGCCGGACAGGGGCAGCCGCGCGCCCGCCATGCTGCCGTGGCCGCCGGACGAACCACCCAGGTCCTCGCACAGCTCGCGGATGAGGCGGCCCGCGTTCATGCGCCGGTCCTTCACCCGCAGGCTCAGGAAGAGCTGGTTGCGGAATGTCCCGTACGCCAGGGACCACTTCATCCCTTCCAGGTACATCATCCGCTCGGCCACCTCCGCGACCATGTCCGGGGAGTAGACCTCCTCCAGGTCGGTGATGATGGCGGTGCCGTAGACCTTGGCCTTCTCGATGGACGTGTGGAACAGCTGGAAGAAGCGCGCCGGCAGCTCCGGGTGCTCAATCTGTCCCAGCAGTTGCTTGTCACAGCGGGGGAACAGCCACAGGTAGCTGTCCACGTCCGTCTGGGTCGTCTCACGGCCCAGGTCCCGCGTGTCCGCCTTGATGCCGTAGAAGAGCGCGGTGGCGATTTCGACGGACGGCTCCAGCCGGGCGGCCCGCAGGTACTCCGCCAGCATGGTGGAGGTGGCGCCGAAGTCGCCGCCCACGTCCGCGAAGGGGGCCAGCAGGCTCTCCTCGCGCAGCGGGTGGTGGTCCACCACCAGGTCCGCGCGGTAGCGCGCCGGCAGCGAGTGGTTGCGCACCGGCGGCTGCGTGTCCACCAGACCGAAGAGGTCGTACTGGCTGAAGTCGATCTGCGACACGTGCGACACCGGCAGCCGGAGCACGCGCACGAAGGCGACGTTCTCCGCCCGGCCGATGATGCCGCCGTAGCCCACGTGGGCTTCGATGCCGGCCTTGCGCTCCAGCAGATGGGCGAGCGACACCGCCGCCGCCATGGAGTCCGGGTCCGGGTTGTCGTGGGTGAGGATGAGCGCCCGGCGGTGACCCTTGGCCACCTGGAGCAGGCGGGCCAGCTTGTCGGCGGCGGGCAGCTTCGCCAACCGCGCTGGCGGAGGCTCCGTGAGCTCGCTCCCGGCGGGAAGCTGGGTGCGGCGGCTTTGGAGGGACGGGGTCACGGGCATGGGGACTCTTCTTTTACTTCCTCCGCCACGGGGATTCGAGAAGTCGGATGTTCTCCCCATGACGTTCCAGGGGTGTTTCCAACACCCCAATGGTGTCGACGTGCCGCGCGTTCTTCACGCCGCGGCGGAGGACGGGTGGGACGCCTGCTCCCTCGCCAGTCCTCCGGCGGCACGCCGCCCCGTGCGCGCTACTCCACCGTCTTGTACTTGCGGCCGAGGTCGCGGAAGTACTTCACGCCGTTGTCCAGCGAGTTCTCCATCGCGTCCATCAGCACCGTGCGGAACGTGGCCACGGGCGCGCGGAAGGACTCGTAGTAGCGCTGCCGGTCGATGGAGTGGATGACCGCGGGCATGTAGCCGTTGCGCAGCAGGATGAGGTTGCTGCACATGCGCCCCACCTTCCCGCTGTGCTCGGTGAAGGGGAAGATCTGCAGGAACTCGTGCTGCACCACCGCCGCCTGTTTGATGGGGTGGAACTCGCGGAACTCCGCGCTGGCGGTGTGGTCCACGAGCTTCTCCAGCCGGGCCTGGATCTTCGCGGGCTGGGTGATGTCGTGGAAGTAGGTGCGGTGCAGGGGCATGTCCTTGCGCAGCCCCGCGCGGTCGCGCTCCTTGGCCAGCTCCTTCTCCGTGCGCTCGCGGCGCTCCATGCGCGCACGCTCGGCCAGGGCTTCCGGCGTGTTGCCCAGGAAGAGGTCGTGCATCCGCTTGATGGTGGTGAGCGTGAGCGCGGACTGCTTCTTCGCGCCCGCGGCCTCCTCGCGGATGAAGTCCGCCACCGCCTTGTGGTTGCGGATCTCCAACACCACCGGGATCATGGAGGCTTCCGCCGCCGTGCGCTCCGGGAAGAGCGCGGCCATCAGCTCCTGGTGCGTGTACACGACGCCTTCGAGCGCGGCGTCGTGGTAGATCCACGACATCTCGAAGCGGTCGAGGTACTCACGCGCTGGCGGCTTGCCCTTGTAGATCTCAAGGTACTCGCGCAGCTGCTCGTTCTTCTCGTCGATGTCCTGGTAGCGTTCCTTCACGGACTGCGGCTCCTTCTCGCTCCGGCCCGCCCCGGGCGCTGGTTCCCAGAGGCTGCGCCGGGAGGTACAACGGCACGCGGAGTCTAGAAATTCCGCGCGGTTGGAACAAATAAAACCCGACTAGAGATTCACCAGGAACACCTCGCAGGCCTGATCCAGCAGGTCTTTTGAAAGGGCTGGCGGGATTTGCCGGTATCGGGCCGCGTCCCGGATGAGCGACACGAGGTCGCGGGGGTGGCAGGAGCGCATCTCCATGCTGCGCGGCTTGTAGTAGTGCTCCACCAGGTAGGTGATGGCCTGGTCCACGTAGGGGATGCCCGCCGCTTCGCACACCCGGCGGAAGATCTCCCGGTAGGACTCTTCGTCCGGATTGCCCACTTCAATCTTGTACTTGATGCGCCGCAGGAAGGCCTCGTCCACCAGCTCCTTGGGGTCCAGGTTGGTGGAGAAGACGAGCAGCTGATCGAAGGGAATCTCGAACTTCTTGCCGGTGTGCAGGGTGAGGAAGTCCACCCGCTTCTCCAGGGGGACGATCCACCGGTTGAGCAGGTCCGTGGGGTGGACCTTCTGGCGGCCGAAGTCGTCGATGAGGAGCATGCCGCCGTTGGCCTTCACCTGGAACGGCGCCTCGTAGAAGCGGGTGCTCTCCGAGTAGATGAGGTCCAGCGTCTCCAGCGTCAGCTCGCCGCCCACCACCACGGCGGGGCGCCGGCAGAGCGACCAGCGCTTGTCCATTTCGAACGTCTGCCGGCGGCCGTTGGCATCGCGACCCACCTCCAGCGACACGGGCGTGTGGATGATGCGGTCGAAGACCTTGATGATCTGGTTGTCGATTTCGAGGCAGTGCGGGACGAACACCTCGCCGCCGAACATGTGGGAAATCGCCTCCGCCAGGCTCGTCTTGCCGTTGCCCGGCGGGCCGTAGAGGAAGAGCGAGCGGCCGGAGTTCACGGCCGGGCCCAGCTTGTCCATCAGCTCCGCGGAGACGGTGAGGTGGCCCAGGGCGGAGACCAGGTCCTCCTGGCCCACGACGGGCGTCTCCTCCGTCTGGCTGCTGATGAGGGCGTTGTACTGCTCGATGGGGACGGGGGCGGGGCCCACGTAGGTGGAGCGGGTGAGGGCGTCACGCGCGTACTCGCGGCCCTTCTCCGTGAGGGCGAACTCCACGGACGCGCGGCCAAAGCCCTTGCCGCCGCGCAGGTCCACCAGCTTCTCCGCGGCGAGGAAGTCCACCACGTGCTCCACCACGCCGGACCAGGGCAGGCACATGCTCTCCGCGATGGCCATGCCCGTGCCGGTGCCGGCGTAATAGAGGAACTTGAGGCCCAGGTCCGCGAGCAGACCCATCCTCAGGCCCGTGTCCTCCAGCGACTTCGGCTCACCCGGAGCGATGTCGAGGACGGACGGGTTCTCCAGCTTGAAGGGATTGTCTTCGTACGCGTAGCCGGCGGGAGGCATCGGGTACGGGTTCTACCCGATTCCCCCGTCCGCCGGGACTTCACGTCCGCTGGACTGTCCTCAAACGTAGGTCAGCCAGTCCGCATAGCGGGCTTCCTGGCCCCGCACGACGCGGAAGTACATGTCCTGGACGAACCGGCTGATGGGGCCGGGCTTGCCGTCGCCAATCTGCCGGTTGTCCACCTCGCGCACGGGGGTGATCTCCGCGGCGGTGCCGGTGAAGAAGACCTCGTTGCAGATATAGAGGGCGTCACGGGTGACGGTGACCTCCTCGATGGTGGTGTGGCCGGCGTCGCGCAACAGCCGGAGCACCGTGTCGCGGGTGATGCCGTCCAGGACGGGGGAGGAGAGGGGCGGCGTCTTGATGATGCCCTTCTTGTTCACGAGGAAGATGTTCTCCCCGGAGGCCTCCGCGACGAAGCCGCTGATGTCCAGGAGGATGGCCTCGTCGTAGCCGGCCATCACCGCCTCGCGCTTGGCGAGGATGGAGTTGACGTACTGGCCGGTAATCTTGCCGCGCACCATGTTCACGTTCACGTGGTTGCGCGTGAACGAGCTGACCTTGGCGCGGATGCCTTCCTTCATGCCCTTGTCGCCCAGGTACGCGCCCCAGTCCCAGGCGGTGATGCCCACGCGGGTGGGGTTCACCGCGCCCAGGCCCATGGCGCCGTCGCCCATGAAGGCGACAGGGCGCAGGTACGCGCCGTTGGCGAACTGCGCCTTCTGGGTGCGCAGCAGCTCCAGCGTGGCCTCCACCAGTTCATCCTCGGTGTAGGGCATCTGCAGCATGATGATGTGCGCGGAGTCCATCATGCGGCGGATGTGCTCGCGCAGCCGGAAGACGGCGAGCCGGCCGTCATGGGTCCTGTAGGCGCGGATGCCCTCGAAGACGCCCAGGCCGTAGTGGAGGGCGTGCGTCATCACGTGCACGTTGCCCTCGTCCCATTTCATCAGCTTCCCATCGAGCCAGATGTGTTCGGCGCGCAGCACGGTGGATGAGGTCGAGCTCATCGGGATGTTCCTCTCGGGCTAGGGGTGGGACAGCTGAGGGACTTGTACCCAGGCCCAATAGGGACGCAAAGCGTGAAACGCCAACGATCGGCGTTCCGCGGTCGTTCCCGCGCGCCGCTCTGCGTCAGGCCTGCGCGATGGTGGGCAGGTTGGCGCGGGCCTTCTCGATGTCGCCCTCGTATTTGAGGACGAGGTTGAGCGTGGCGGCGACGACGTCCGCGCTGAGCGCTTCCGCGTTGAGCAGCGTCAGGCTCTGCGCCCAGTCCAGTGTCTCGCTGATGGACGGGGCCTTCTTCAAATCCAGCGCGCGGATGGCGGCGACGGCCTCCACCACCTGCTCGGCCAGCACCTGGGGGACCTCCGGCAGGCGCGAGCGGACGATTCTCAGCTCGCGCTCGCGGTCCGGGAAGTCGATGTGCAGGTGCAGGCAGCGGCGCTTGAGCGCGTCCGACAGCTCGCGGGCGTTGTTGCTGGTGAGGATGACACGCGGGACATGCTTCGCGCGGATGGTGCCCAGCTCCGGCACCGTGACAGCGTTGTCCGACAGGACCTCCAGGAGGAAGGCCTCGAACTCCGGATCCGCCTTGTCGATTTCGTCCACCAGCAGCAGCGCGGGCGTGTCCGACAGCTGGGCCTGGAGGATGGGGCGGGGGAGGAGGAAGCGCTCGGAGAAGAACACCGCGTCCCCGGAAGCGAGCCGGTCCGCTGCCTCCGCCAGCGTGGACGTGCCCTGGGTCAGCTCGCCAATCTTGTCCTTGAGCAGCTGGGTGTAGAGCAGCTGCTTGGCGTACTCCCACTCGTAGAGGGCCTTGGCCTCGTCCAGCCCCTCGTAGCACTGGAGCCGGAGGAAGGTCCGGTCCAGCGCCTGCGACAGGGCCTTGGCCAGCTCCGTCTTGCCCACGCCGGCCGGGCCCTCCACCAGGATGGGCTTGCCCATCCGGTCCGCGAGGAACACCGCCGTGGCGATTTCAGGGGACGACAGGTAGCCCACCGCCTCCAGGCGACGCGCCGCGTCCTCCACGCTGGTGAACGAGCGGATCTCCGAAGTCAGTTGGGGGGGGCTCACACCCGTCAACTTAACCGACGGTTCCGTGGCCACTGCGGCAAAAATGCCAGGGTTGTGGGGGCGCCGTCCGCACTCTTGAGGACCTTGGGAGCTGTAACCCTGCGGAATCAGGGTGCGTAATTATTTTCGCACCGCGGGCATGCACCGTGCATCTATGCGGGCGTATCTCAGGACGACGAGGTCGCGGGTCATGTGGGCGTGGCTGAAGCTGGCGATGGCGGTGTTGGTGGTGGTGATGCCGGGGGGCTTCCCCCTCGTGCTGGCGTACATCGCGACGCGGACGCTGCTGGAACGGTGGCGGCAGGCGCAGGCGCTGGCGTTGGAAGAGGGCCGTCCGGTGTCGGTGGTGCGGGACGTGGTGGGCGCGCTGCACTTCCGGGACCTCATCCGTGAGGCGAAGGCGGCCACGGCGCTGTAGCCGTCGCGGGACAGTCTTGAGATGGACGAAGGGCCCGGCACTCCATGGAGTGCGCGGGCCCTTGTCGTTTCCGCCGGGTTTCCGGCGGTGGACCCTCCCGGGTGAGGGGAGGGCCGGGGTGCGGGCTACTTGTCGAGCTCGTCGACGAGCGCCGTCCAGTCGTCCTCGCCGGCTTCAGGGGCGGTGGGCAGCTGCATCACCATGGTGCGCTCCGGGGCCTCCTCGTCCACGGGGACGGGGGTGGGCGCGGCAGCGGCCTTCTTCGCGGCGGGCTTGGCGGCGGCCTTGGCCGGGGGCTTGGCGGCGGCCGGGATGACCGGGTTCGCCTGGACGGTGGCGGCCAGGTGCTCCTCCTCCGTGGCCTTGGCGCCGGCCTTCGCGGCGGGGGCGGCGGCCGGGGCCTTGGTCTTGTAGCGGGCCAGCTCCAGCTCGGCGACCTTGAGCGCCTTGCTCTTCTCCTGGACGGACGTCTGGAGGCGGGCGACTTCCTGCGCCTTGATGGCCTCGCGGCGCTCGAGCTCCGCCTTCTGCTTGGTGTTGAGGTCCTCCAGCTCCTTGGCCTGACGGGCCTCCAGGTCCTTGCGCTCCTTCTGCGCAGTGGCGAGCCTGGCGGCCGCCTCGTTGGCCTTGGTCTCCGCCGCGGCGACGCGGGCGTTGAGGTCCTTCTCCGCGCGGGCGCGGGTGCTCTGGGCGTTCTCCAGCGCCAGCTCCAGGTCCTGGGCCTTCTTGGTGCGGGTCTGCACCTGGGCCTGGGCGTCCTTGAGCTTCGCCTCCGTGTCGGCGGCGAACTTCTGGGCCTCCTGGGAGAGCTGGGCGATGCGCTGGTCCGCCTTCGCGAGCTTCGCGGCAAGGTCGTCCGACTGCTTCTTCGCCTCGGCGGCGGCGGCCTGCGCCTGCTGGGCCTGCGTTTGCGCCTGGGCCTGGGCCTGCTGGAGCTGCCCGGCCAGTCCGTCGCGCTCGCTGGTGAGCTTCTTCTGCTGCTGCGAGGCCTGCTGCAGCTGTCCGTCGCGGTCGGCGATGGCCTTGCGCGCCCCGTCCAGCTCGCCGGAGACGTTGGCGACCTGCTGGTTGAGCGCGTCCGCCTGCTTCTTCGCCTCGGAGGCCTGCTGCTCCAGCTGGCCTTCCAGCTGCTTCACCTGCTCCGTGCGGGTGGAGACCTCGCGGTTGAGCACCTCCGCCTGACGCATCTTCTCCTGCGTCACGTGCGTGAGCTTGCGGAGCGTGTCCGACAGCTCCTTGCCCTTGGTGTCGACCTCGTTCTGGAGGAGCTCCTCACGGCGCTGCGACTCGTGGGTGAGCGTCTGGAGGCGGTCCTCCAGGTCGTGCCGCGCGTCCTCCGTCTGCGCGAGCTTGGAGGACAGCTGCGTGACTTCCGACACGCGCGTGCCCAGCTCGTGCTTGGTGACGATGAGCTGTTCGGCCAGGTCCTCGCCGTTGGCCTGGGCCTCGGTGAGCTGGCGCGTGAGCTCCGCCTGGGCGCTGGCGGCGGCCTGGCGGGACTGCGCGTGGGTCTGCTCCTCGCGGGCCAGTGTGTCCTGGGTGCTGGCGAGCTGGCCCTGCGTGTCGGCCAGCTGCTGCGACGTGGCGTTCAGCTCCGCGAACAGGTTGTCGCGCTCGCCGGTGAGGGCGTTGATGCGCGCGGTGGTCTCCTCCGCGAGCGCCGCGTGGGCGGAGCGCTCCGCGTCGTAGAGCCCCTGCGTCTCCGACAGGTCCGCGCGCAGCTGGCCAATCTGGCCGGTGAGGTCCTGCTCCAGCGCGTCCTTCGCCGCGTTGAGCGCCGCCAGCTCCGCGATGCGCGCGTCGCGCTCCTCGGTGGTGCGGGCGAGGAGGCCGTTGGTCTCCTGCAGGATGTCGCGCGTCTCGTTGAGCTCCGCGTCCAGTTCGTCGCGGTGCGAGGTGACCTTCGCCAGGTCGGCGCGCGTCGACTCCAGGGTCTCCTGGGTCTGCGTGAGCGTCTGGCTGGTGGCCTCCAGCTCGCCGCGCGTCTCCGCGAGCGTGCCTTCCGTGCTGGAGAGCGTCGCCTGCGTGTCGGCGAGCGTGCCTTCCGTGCGCGCCAGCGTGTCCTGCGTCTGGGCGAGCGTCGCCTCGGTGGTGGCCAGCGTCTGGCTGGTGGCCTCCAGCTCGCCCTGGGTGGACGCGAGCGTCCCTTCCGTCTGCGCGAGCTTGGACTGCGTCTCCGTCAGCGTCTGGCTGGTGGCCTCCAGCTCGCCGCGCGTCTCGGAGAGCGTGCCCTCCGTGCTGGAGAGCGTGGCCTGCGTGTCGGAGAGGGTCTGGCTGGTGGCGTCCAGCTCACCGCGCGTGGTGGAGAGCGTCTCCTCCGTCTGCGCGAGCTTGGACTGGGTGTCCGCCAGCGTCTGGCTGGTGGCCTCCAGTTCGCCGCGCGTCTCCGCCAGCGTGCCTTCCGTGCTGGAGAGGGTCGCCTGCGTGTCGGCGAGCGTGGCCTCCGTGCGCGCCAGCGTGTCCTGCGTCTGGGCGAGCGTCGCCTCGGTGGTGGCCAGCGTCTGGCTGGTGGCCTCCAGCTCGCCGCGCGTGGTGGAGAGCGTCTCCTCCGTCTGCGCCAGGCGCGTCTGCGTCTCGGAGAGCTGCTGGCTGGTGGCCTCCAGCTCGCCGCGCGTCTCGGAGAGGGTGGCCTCCGTGTTGGAGAGCGTGCCCTGCGTCTCGGAGAGCTGCTGGCTGGTGGCCTCCAGCTCGCCGCGCGTCTCCGCGAGGGTGGCTTCCGTGCTGGAGAGCGTGCCCTGCGTCTCGGAGAGCTGCTGGCTCGTGGCCTCCAGGTTGCCGGTCAGCTCGGCGATGCGTGCGTCGCGGTCGGAGACGTCGGTCTGCAGGCCCTCGATGGTGCCGTCGCGCTGGGCGACGGTGTCCTCGAGCGAGGCCACGCGCGCGGAGAGCTGTTCACCCTGGCGCTGGGACGCGTCCAGTTGCTCGGTGAGCGCTTGAATCTGACCGTTGAGGTCCGCCTCCAGGGCGTCCTTCGCCGCGCGCAGGTCCTCCAGCTGGCTGGTGAGGTCCTGCTCCAGCGCGTCCTTGGCCTGCTGCAGCGCCTGGAGCTCCGCGTTCAGCTCGTTCTCGCGGTCCTCCAGGTGCGTCTTGACGGCCTCGACTTCGCCTTCCAGCTCACCGATGCGCTCGCGGTGCTGCTGGATGGTGGCGTTGAGCTCCGCCTCGCTGTTCTCGTTGCGGGCGATGGCCTCCTGCAGCTCGCGGTCGAGCGCGGAGATCTTCCCGTCCCGCTCCTCCACGCGCTGCGTGAGGTCCGCCTCCAGGGCGTCCTTGTCCAGCCGGAGCTGGTCGCGCTCGCCGGTGACGCGCGCGATGTCGGACTCCAGGTCCGCCACCTGCTGCGTGAGGCGCTGCTCCAGCGCGGCGCGCTCGGCGTTGAGGCGCTCAATCTCCGCGTCCGAGCGGCTGGCGTGCTCCTCCGCCGTGGTGGACCGGGCCTCCAGGCCGCGCACGGTGGCGTCGCGCTCCTGCTCCGTCTGCGTCAGCCGCTCCTGGAGGGCCTGCAGCTCGCCGTCCAGTTCGGCGTAGCGCTGGTCGCGCTCGCTGACGGTGCGGGACAGCTCGGACTCGAACTGATCGCCGCGCTCGCGCAGCTGGAGGATGTCCGCCTCGTTGGCGCGGACGGTGTCCTGGAGCTTCTGCTCCTTGACCTCGAACTCCAGCGTGACGACGCCGAGGTGCTTCTCCAGCTTGTCGAACTCGTTGCGCCAGCTCTCCAGGTCCGCGCCGCGCCGGGCCAGCTCCTCGTCGCGGAGGTTGACCTCCTTGCGCAGGACGTTGATGTCCTTCTCCTTGGAGGCGACGACCTCGATGAGGTCCTTCTCCGAGGAGAACTTCTGGAGGAGCAGGTCGTCGACGGTGGCGCCGTGCTCGCGCTCCTTCTGGACGATGGACTGCTGCGCGTCGTTGAATCGCCTGAGCAGGTCGTCCACCTGCATCTTCAGGCCCTGCAGCTCCACGTCCTTCTCGTGGAGGCGGTCCTCGACGGAGAGCAGCTCGCGCTCGCGGACGCTCCAGATTTCGGACAGGCGCGCGAGCTGGGCTTCGCGCGTCTTCAATTCATCCCGGAGGATCTGGACCTTGCCCTCGGGCGTGCCCATCAGCTCGCGGCGCGGGGGCGGGCGCTTGAGCTGACGCGATTCCGCCAGCAGCTCCGCCTTGCGGTCCGCGATGGACGAGAAGGCCCGGTCCATGAAGGCCTTGTCGTCGTCCGTCATGGCGCTGCGGCGCTCGCGCTTGGGCAGCTTGGGCGGGGCGCCCGTGCGCACGCCCGGCATGGGCGGCGGGGCTTCCCGCGGGGCGCCGGACAGCGCGGCGTCCAGGTCCGCGTCCGAGTCGTCGGAGCCGGGCGGCACGATGCCCGCGCTCATGGAGGCGAGCTCGCCCATTTCGAACGGGATGACGAGGTAGCCGTCCGCGGCGGCCGGCGTCTCACGGTGTTTGTTCAGGCCCTCCACGCCGGAGTCGGAGGAGAGCAGGAGGACCTTCAGGTTCTGGCCCCACTTGCCCTTCTTGATTTGCCCACAGAGGGCGAAGCCGGACTGGTCCGGCAGCTCCGCGCGCACGACGACGAGGTCCGGTCGGCGCTTCTCCAATTCCCGCTGCGCGTCTGACGCAGTGGTGGCCATGGCCGTGTTGTAGCCCGCGCTCTTGAGCACGGAGGCCATGCTGAGTGCGAAGTCGTTCTGGCTTTCGACGATGAGGACGCGACGCTCCATGAAGCCCTTCACCCAGCAAAAAGTGCAGTGAAAACCGCCACATCCTATCGGGCGGGCGCAAGGCTTGGGAAGTTTCCGAGCAGCGCTCGGTCGGCTGCCTCACGAGTTCTTGCCGCGAACCGCTCCCTGCCCGACAGGCGGGACCGACCCGGGGGACGCGCCTGCTTCCGGATCCCGCCCCGGGAAGTTGGTGGGCGGGGTGGGCC
>NZ_RAWN01000101.1:0-33136 GCF_003668895.1 Corallococcus sp. AB045 | reverse complement strand
CTTCAGCCGTGCACGGAGCGACTGTCAGCGGGCACGGCCGCCCGGTCCTTCAGACCGTAATCCCTCACGACGTGCGCCACCCGCAGGCGGTAGTCGCTGAACACGCCTCCCCGGCCTTCGCGCTGGGCTTCACGGTGGGCCTCCTGGCGCCGCCATTCCGCCACCGCTGCCTCGTCGCGCCAGTAGGACAGGGACAGCAGCTTCCCCGGTGCGCTGAGACTCTGGAAGCGCTCGATGGAGATGAAGCCGTCGATGTCCGCCAGCAGGGGCCGCAGCTCCGCCGCGAGGTCCAGGTACCGCTGCCGATGCGACTCATGTGCCCAGACCTCGAAGATGACAGCAATCATTCCAGTCCTCCCAGGACGCGGGTGTTGGTGGAAGCACGCCAGGTGACGGGGCCCGACAGCGGTGACAGGTCCAGGCCGCTCGCGAGCACGCACTCCGCCGCCGCCGTGGCCATCGTCGTCGCGAGCAAGGGCCCAGGACAGGCATGCGAGCCCAGGCCGAAGGTGAAGGTCTGGCGCCCCGCGCGCCTTGGCAGGAAGGCGTCGGGCTGGGGATTCTCCAGCGGATCCCGATTCGCGGCGGCGAGCACGACGACCACGGTCGCACCGGCATCCGGCGTCTGACCCGCGACGGTCGCGGCGGCATGGGTGAAGCGTCGCGTGTTCTGGACCGGGGAGTCGTGACGAGCCGCTTCCTGGACCACGTCGTCCATCGTGCACGCGCCCCGTGAGAGCTGTTCACGCAGCTCGGGCATGCGAGAGAAGGCCCGCAGCGTCGCGCCCAGAAGGCCGGCCGTCGCTTCATACGCCTGGGTGAGCAGGCCCACGGTGTTGGGAATGCGCAGGTCCTCCGAGCCGTGGCCTTCCATGAGCCGGGCCGTGAACGCGGTCCTCGCCGTGGACTGGAAACAGGCCGCCACGCGTTCGTGCAGCCTCGCCGCACCCTCGCTGTCAGCAGGGGGCCCGGCGACCGAGCGGACATAGGCATCCACGTCCCGCACGCTCGCCTCCAGCGTGTCTTCCGGGAAGCCCAGCAGTGACCCCAGCACGAACACGGGAAGCTGGAGGGCGGCGTCCGGCAACCGTGACAGCGAGGGCGCTGCGAACAGCCGTGCCGCCCAGCGGCGGCTCCCTGCTTCGACCTCCCGAGGCGCCAACGGCAGTGCACTTGAAAGTGTCTGCTTCACGGCGGGGTAGGGGCCTCCATCGTTCATCCGCACCAGCCGTCCAAAGAGGGCCCCGGCGGCGGTGCCCACCAGGTGCGGAGGCACTGGCTCCGACCGTGGCCGGACCCGGCAGTGCTCGCTCGTGAGCACCGCGCGGACGGTGGCCGCATCCGCCGCGATCCATGGCCCGAAGCCGGGGACGCGGTGCAGGCCGCCCCGGGCTCGAAGCTCCGCGTAGTAGGGGTACGGGTCGGGATGGGTGACGGCTTGATACGGGTCGGTGGGCGGTGTCATCGGTCCTCGTTGCCGGGCACTCTGCTGCCGTTGCCGTGTCCGTGTGTTAGGAAATGGTTCGTCATGGAGCGAACGATGAATGCAGGACCGGACCTCGCGACGCTGGCCACGGCCGTGGGGGACGCCACGCGGATCCGGATGCTGGAGCTGCTCATGGAGGGGCGGGCGCTCGTCGCGAAGGAGCTCGCGTTCGGTACAGGTGTCAGCCCCGCGACGGCGACCGCGCACCTCCAGCGGTTGGAGCAGGCCCGGCTGGTCCGCGCCACCCGGCAGGGGCGCAACAAGGTGTTCCGGATCGCCACGCCCACCGTGGCGCGGATGGTGGAAGCGCTGATGACCGTGGCGGTCCGGGGGCCCCGTGTGTCAGCGACACCGGAACCCCTGCGGGCCGCGCGCTACTGCTACGACCATCTGGCGGGCAGATTGGGCATGGGCATCACCGACGCGCTCCTGCGGGCCGGGCACCTGTCCCTTCGCAAACGCGCGTTCGCGCTCACCCCAAGCGGCGAGGCGTGGTTCCAGGACTTCGGCATCGACCTGGCGCCCGTGCGCGAGCAGCGGCGCCACTTCGCCCACCGGTGCCTGGACTGGAGCGAGCGGCGAGACCACCTCGCGGGGGCGCTGGGCGCGGCGCTCGCGGCCCGGGTGTTCTCATTGGGGTGGGTGGAACGTCAGCCTGACTCGCGCGGCCTCATCGTCACGCCCGGAGGCCAGCGGGGGCTCAAGCGTCACTTCGGCGTGCTGTAGGCCGCGGCGTTCGTGTCCGCGCGCTCCCGGGTGCGCTGGATGGCGACGGAGACCGCTTCGCCCACGACGCGCGGCAGACCGTGGGCGTCCATCGCCTTCAGCCCCGCCTCGGTGATGCCTCCCGGGGTCGCGATCTCCGTGATGAGGCGAGGGGTGGTGGCGCCGGGTTCGGCCAGCAGCTTCGCCGCGCCAATGAGCGTTTCCTTCGCGAGCGCCGCCGCTTCCGCCGCGTCCATCCCGTGCGCCATGGCGGCCTGGGCCAGGGTCTCCACGAAGCGGAAGACATACGCGGGGCCCGTGCCGCACACGCCCGTGCAGACCGTGAGTGCTTCCTCGGTCATCCACATCGGCCGTCCCGTCGCGGCGAAGACGGACTCGGTGGCTTGCCTCGCGGTCTCCGTCGCCCGGGTCCCGGCCGTCAGGGGCGTCACGCCTGCTCCCACGCGCACGGGTGTATGGGGCAGGGCGCGGATGACAGAGACGCAGGAGGGCAACGCCGCTTCCAACTGCGCGAGTCGCACGTCCGCGGAGAGCGACACCACGGTCTGCCCCGGTTCCAGGGCAGGCGAGATGACCGCCATCAGCTCCCGCAGCTGCGCCTGCCGCACGGCCAGCAGGATCACCCCCGCGCCCCGCACCGCCTGCGCGTTGTCCATGAGGATGTGCACGCCGTGCCGGGAGCGCAGTTCCTCCCCGCGCTCGGGCCGGCGCACCGTGACGCGAAGGTCCGACGAACGCACTTGGCCGGACCGCAACAATCCCAGGATGAGGGCTTCAGCGATCTTGCCTCCGCCCAGGAGGACGACGGGGGCGGGGATGGAATGGGACACCATCGCTGAAGCCTACCCTCAAGCGGGCAGCCGCGAGTTCGTCAACAACGTCCGCGACCCGGTGTTCTCCGCGACGGCGCGCGCCTTGGCTGGGCGCAGCAATGGAGCTCGACGGGATGCGGGAGCGGACGGAAATGCGGACCCACGAACCGATGCGCCCGCCCGGGCCCGGTTCCCTCCAAACCTGTCCGACAGTCGGACAGGTTTCCGCCACACGAGGCCTGGGGGCGCGGCGGCCCTTCGGATCCGCATCGTCATGCGTGCGCGAACTCCACCAGGTGAGGGCTCGGACAGGGGCACCCGCCCGGGCCCGGTTCCCTCCAAACCTGTCCGACAGTCGGACAGGTTTTCGACGCATGCGGCCCGGGGCCGCACTGGCCCGGCGGGCGACGCGAAGGGTGTGCCTCGCGCCCATGTCAGACCCCTGTGGTTGGATGGCGACGCTGGGACGAGGAGGGGATGGTGATGGTGGGGCTCGTGGCGTTTGTGGGGGAGCAGTTCGAGCGTGGGTTGTCGCTGGGGGGACTGCCGGCCCGCGCGCAGTTCGGCTCGGAAGCGAAGCTGGCGCGTCTCTATGGAGCATGCCGGGCCACAGCGCGCGAGGCGCTGCGGTGGCTGGCGGCGCGGGGCTTGATGGTGCAGCCCCCCAGGCGCAATACGCGCGCGGTCACCGTGGATGAGTCGTTGACGCTGGAGAAGATGCGTCCTCCCGAGCCTTGCTCCCGCGCTGGATTCGTCAACGCGCTGCTTGCCACCCACTCAAAGTTTCACGCCCACCGTGGTGCGCAGCTGCGTGTCCAGCGCTGGCACCGTCGCGGGCGGCGCGCTGTCGTAGGTGAGGTTGAAGCCGATGCCCACCGTGACGCGGGGATTGGGCGTCACCGCGAAGATGGTCTCGTTGAGCACGCGCAGGTCGGAGGGGCGGGTGACTCGCGGCTGGAAGTAGACCGTCTCCACGAGGTTGATGTTCTCCATCAGCTTCACCCGGCCCAGCAGATAGCTGGAGACTCGCGGGTCCATGTAGCGGTCTCCCGCGTCCGGCTCGCCGTCCTTGCGCAGCCGCTCGTACTCCAGCATCAAAGCCACCCCGAAGGTGAACCCCAGGCGGTCCTCGTTGAGCAGGACGAAGCGCGGACCCGCGCCCAGCAGGGCACGGAGCTGGAGCCTGCGGAACTCGTTGTATTCATGCTGGGCGAAGACCTCTCCCGACAGCACGTCGGTGAACCAGCGCCGGTAGCGCACGTGCTCCAGCACCTGGCTGACGATGCGCTCGCCACTGGCGAACGAATACTCACCTCGGATGACGCCCAGCCAGACGCCGCGCTCGGAGCGCAGCTGGCCCACCAGGGAGCCGCGGATGGAGAACAGCTCCGTGCTGCCCGTTCGCCAGTCGCCTCCCAGCTCGATGGCCGCGGCCGGCCCCGGCTCCGCCTTCTCGTCGAAGAGCGCCTGTACGTTGACGATCTGTGCCGCCGCGCCGCTCGTGTGGAGCAACACCACCAGCACCACCCACCCACCTGGTTTCAGGAGACCCATGCACCACTGCTGTGCCTGCTCGGGCGCTCCCGTTCAACCCTGTTGTGGGGGGCTGGTGCGTCGGCCCAGCGCTTGACGCCAACGGTGGAGCGGAGCATGCCTGCGCCGTTTCCCAGGCCCTTGCCCCGTCCGGAGTCCGTCCATGCAGGTTCACATCATCGATGCCTTCACCCGCACCGCCGGTGCAGGAAACCGCGCGGGCGTGGTGCTCGACGCCTCGGCGTTGGATGTCCCCACGATGCAGCGGACCGCCGCGGCCGTCAGCGCGTCGGAGACCGCGTTCCTGCTGTCCCGGCCCGGCGACGCCACCGTGCGCCTGCGCTACTTCACGCCCGTGGATGAGATTCCCTTCTGCGGCCACGCCACGGTGGCCACCTTCCACCTGCTCGCGGAGAAGGGGCTCCTGCGAAGCCCGGGGACGTACACGCTGGAGTGCCCCGGCGGCACGTTCGACATCGAGCTGGAGCCCCAGGGGGCGCACGGGTCGCGGGTGTGGATCGCCACGCCCCCGCCGCCCGCGCAGCCCAACCCCGTGGCGCTGGACGCGCTGATGGCCACGCTGGGCGGGACGGCGTCACAGGTGGACCCGTCGCTGCCGGTGATCCGCCAGGGCCACCGGCTGGTGGTGCCCCTCCGGCGGCTCGCGGACCTGGAGGCCCTGACGCCGCGAGGCGCGGCGATGAACGCGCTGCTGATGCCGCACGGCATGCGCGGCGTCTACCTCTTCACCCGCGAAGCGAAGGAGGAGGGGAGCGTGGCCCAGGCGCGCTACTTCGTCCCGGGGTTCGGCATCCTGGAGGACCCCGTGACGGGCTCCGCCGCGGGACCGCTCGCGGCCTACCTCGCCGAGCACGGGAGCCTTCGCCTCCCGGAGCACGGCGGCACGGTGTCGAGCCGCATCGAACAGGGTGACACGCTCGGCAAGCCGGGCCGCATCGACATCCAGGTCACCGGCCGGCCAGGCCACATCGAGCGCGCCCGCGTCGGCGGAGTGGCCCTCACCGTGATGGACGCCACGCTGCTCGCGTAGCGAGGCTCCCGTGAACGCCGGACCGCGTGGCCCCGGACCCTTGATGGGCCCGCCGCGCACCTCCAGGTTTGGGGTCGGGATGATTCCATCCCCGCTTGAGTGACCGGTGCGGTCCGGCGGCCGGGCGCCAGCCGGCTCCACCGGGGAAGGACGTCATGGCAACCGACAACAGGAACCCAGGCGCGCAGGGGGGGCCCTCCTCCTCGCACGCCGTGAAGAAAGCCCAGGCCGGAGTGCCGGGCGCTACCTCGGAGGGACAAGACCCCAGGACGGGCGCTGGCATCTCCCGCCGCGAGTCTCTTGCTCCCGGCCTCGGCAGGGAAGCCGTGCCCCTGAGCCCGTTCGGACTGCTGGGCCGGATGCTCGAGGACATGGACCAGCTCTTCACCGGCATTGGAGGCCGGGGCCTCGCCGCCCGGAGCGGCGTGCTGGACGAGGGCCTCTGGTCACCGCAGGTGGACGTGCTGGAGCGGAACGGAAGCCTCATCGTGAGGGCCGACCTGCCGGGAATGAGGCAGGAGGACATCAACGTCGAGCTGCTGGATGACCTGCTCATCATCGAGGGCGAGCGCTCCTTCGAGCTGGAAGAGGAGGAGGAGGCCGAAGGCATCTGGCTCCTGGAGCGCAGCACCGGGCTGTTCCGCCGCGCCATTCCGCTTCCGGAAGGCATCGACACGGAGTCGGTCCAGGCGAACTTCGAGAACGGCGTCCTGGAGATCTCCCTGAAGCTTCCGGAGGAGCTGCCCCAGGGCAAGCGCATCGAGGTGAAGGGAGGCTCGCGCGAGCAGGCCCGCCGGATGACGCGCGGGAAGCCCATCCACTGAGGGAGGGGAGCCTGCGTCAGTGCGTGTGCCGGCGGCCCTCGTCCTCCACGACGGCCGCCGCCACCTGCTCCGCTGAGCCGCGCAGCTCCTCCTCGGGCGGCGAGTGCCAGGACTCGAAGGCGAACAGCTTCCGCATCAGCTTTCCGGCCTGATACCCCGGACGCAGCTCGATGGCGTCGAACATCCAGGCCAGCGCCTCGTCCGCGAAGGTGTACCAGGACTCCTCGCAGCCCGTGGCGTCCATGGTGAGGTTCATCGTGGTGACGATTCCATCCGACAGGGCCAGCGTCCGGATGTCATTGTCGTCGGGGCCCGAGGGCAGGTTCCGCTTCAGCGCCTGGAAGTGGGCATCCAGCTTGAACAGCCATTCGCGCGACCGCTCCAGCGCGTCGATGATGAGCTGGATGTTGTATTCCACGCTCATGTTCGGGGTGGGCTTCTGTCTGAAGAAACGGTGGCACCAGCAGTAGCCCCCGAAGCTCTCATTGCCCAGATACAGCCCCGTCTCCGTGTACCAGGGCCCCAGGTTCTGGTTGAGCATCCGCTGGATGTGTTTCGCCATCGTGTCGTGCTGCTCGTCCGTGAGCTTGCGCGTCCCTGGGGGCACGCGCGGCGTCAGGTACTCTCGCAGCATCCGGATGAGCTTCTCCGGGTCATAGCCATCCAGGCTGTCGCGGATGAGCAGCCAGTGCCCCAGGGCCGACCTGCTCATACGGCCACCTCCGCCACCCGCGCCGCCGCCTCACGGAGAGCCTCCGGGGGAGGCGCAATCCAGGATGTGAAGACGAAGGCCGTGTCC
The DNA here is from genome assembly GCF_003668895.1 of Corallococcus sp. AB045. Taxonomy (NCBI): domain Bacteria; kingdom Pseudomonadati; phylum Myxococcota; class Myxococcia; order Myxococcales; family Myxococcaceae; genus Corallococcus; species Corallococcus sp. AB045. The sequence goes on along the minus strand of NZ_RAWN01000101.1, from coordinate 25,905 downwards.
AACTGCTCCTGCGTGGCCTCCGACAAGGGCAGCCCCATTGCCTCGATGCACCACGTCATGGCGTCCTGCGCGACCTGGTACCAGGTCTCCTCGCAGGACGTCGTCTCCGCCGTCAGGTCCACGGTGCGCACCAGCCCTTCCGCGAGCGCCTTCGCCCGGAGAGCCTTGTCGTCGGCCGCCAACTCGAGCTGACGGCGCGAGGCCTGATACACGCCGTCCAGCGCGTACAGGAACGAACGGATCCGCTCCAGCGCCTCCAGCATGAGCTGGATGTTCGCATCCACGTCCAACGTCCGATGCGGCGGGTTCTGGTTGAAGAACGAGTGGCACCAGCAATAGCCCCCCAGCACTTCATTGCCCAGGGGCAGGCCGCTCTCGATGTACCAGGGCCCCAGCTCGGCCTGGAGCAGGTCCTGCACGGCGTTCTTCGCCTGCTTGAGCCGGCTTGTGTGAATGCTTCCGGTCCGCAGGGGGGCCAGGGTCTCCCTCAGCCGGGACGCCAGCGATTGCGGTGAGTAGGCATCCAGGCTGTCGCGGATGCGGCGCCACGTGAAAGCCGATGCGTCACTGCTCATTCAGGCACCTCGTTGCGGCACGGGGCGTCCGGCCCCGCGATGGTCCGGGCCAGCAGCCTCGCCAGCCGCGTGTAGTTCACCGCGTCGCCCGGGCGCTTGGGCCACAGCACCACGGGCGCCAGCGGTGGCGTGGGCAGCCGGCCCCGGCGCAGCATGTATTCCAGCCACAGCCGCGCCGCGCGCGCGTTGCCGTCCGGGAAGGGGTGGAAGAAACACAAGTCCAGGTACAACCGCGTGGCATGTGCCACCGGGTGACGCTCTTCCCGCGCGTCCGTCTCCACCTTGTCGCGGAAGGCCGCCTCCAGGCCGGGCGCGTGCGCATAGCGGTGCGCGCCACCCCTCGCGAAGGCGTCCCCGGTGCGAAAGCCCGTGGGCCCACCCAGGAGCTCCGACTGGACCTCCACCATCCGGGCGAAGGTCAGCGGCTGGCCCGCGTCCGCGAGCCGCCGCACCCGGGCCAGGGCCCGCTCGAAGCGCTCCGTCCGCGCCGGTCCCTGGGCTTCATGGGCCGGTGCGTCATGGCGGTGCAGGAAGTCCTCCTGGGCCCCTGTCTCCCGGAAGGGCTGCCGCGCCGCCGCCGCCAGGTCCGCCCGGAGCGCGGGCAGCGCCCAGTCCAGGGCGCGCGTGGCCTCCCGGTGGGGCGCGAGCTGCTCGGTGGGGGATGGGGCTTTCACTCGGGGGACCGGGACGAAAACAGGGGGCGGAGAGCCCAGCATGGACGGGGCCGGGTGACAAACACCCCGGGCGGAGTGGCCCTCCCGTGGGTCACGGAGTGGAGCCTTGGCTCACAATTGCGTAAACAGGCCGTTCTGGCAGCAGGGAGAAGGCACTGAATGAAGACGTTCCTCGTGGTCAACCCGCGCAGCGCCAACGGGCAGACGGGGAAGCGATGGGTGGAGATCTCCGCGCAGGTGGGCAAGGTGCTCGGTGACTTCGGGTACGGCTTCACCAGCGGCGGCATGGATGCGGCGCGTCTGGCGCGGCAGGCCATCGACGATGGCTACGAGTGCATCGTCGCGGTGGGCGGCGACGGCACCCTCAACGAGGTCACCAACGGCTTCTTCCGCGACGGACAGGTCATCAACCCCCGGGCCACGCTGGGCCTGTTGCCCCGAGGCACCGGCGGCGACTTCCGCCGCACCTTCGGGTGGGACCTGGAGCTGACGTCCGCGCTGGAGCGGCTGCGCACGGAAACCACCGAGCCCTTCGACGTGGGGCGGCTGGAGTTCACCGACAACGACGGCAAGCCGGCCACGCGCTTCTTCTCCAACATCGCCTCGTTCGGCGTGAGCGCGGTGGTGGCCCGCGAGGTGAACCAGGGCAGCAAGGCGCTGGGCGGCAACCTGAGCTTCATGTGGGGCACCGTGAAGGGCCTCATCAAGTACCAGGAGCAGCAGGTGCGACTCACGGTGGACGGCGGCGAGCCGGAGACGGTGAGCGTCACCGCGGTGGCCGTGGCCAATGGCCGCTACTTCGGCAGCGGCATGTTCGTGGCGCCTGACGCGGTGACGCACGACGGCCTCTTCGACGTCACCATCTGGTCCAACTACGGCCTGTCCGACTTCGTCCTCAAGTCCAAGGGCGTCTACAACGGCGACCACGTCACCTGGAAGGGCACGCGGCGGCTGCGCTGCCGCACGCTCCACGCGGAGCCGCTGACGGGCGACGTGTTCCTGGACGTGGACGGCGAGACGCCGGGCCGGCTGCCCTGCACCATGACGCTGTTGCCGGGCGCCATCCGCCTCAAGGTGTAGCGCCGGAGCGGGGCGAGCGCCGCGCGTCCTCCACGGGCGCGCCGACGCCGGGCGAGGCGGGCGTGGGGCGGTACCAGCTCGTCTGTCCAACCAGGTGCCGCGTGAAGCCGTCCTCCACCAAGGGCGAGGCCTCCGCGGCGCCCAGCACCAGGTAGCCGTCCGCGTGGAGCATCCGCCGCACGCGGGCGAGCACCGCGCGCCGGGTGGGCACGTCCCAGTAGATCATCACGTTGCGCAGGAAGACGAGATCCACGGGCGCTTCCAGCGGGAGGTCTTCCAGCAGGTTGAGCTGCCGGAACTCCACTGGCTTGCGCACCTGTTCGCTCAGCCGCCACCCGTCGCGCTCCTGGTGGAAGTAGCGCTGGCGCAGCTCGGGCGTCAGGCCGCGGTGGATCTCCTTCACGTCGTAGCGGGCCTCGCAGGCACGGAGGATCGCGCGGGTGGAGAAGTCGGTGGCGAGGATGCGCACCGTCCATCCGGTGATGAGCAGCCCGGCCTCGGCCAGCGTCATCGCGACGCTGTAGGGCTCCTGGCCGTAGGCGCACGCCGCGCACCAGATGCGCAGGGTCCGCGTGCGGACGCGCTTCGCCAGCAGGGTGGGGAGCACCGTGGTGCGCAGGGCCTCGAAGACGCTCGCGTCGCGGAAGAAGGCCGTCTCGTGGTTGGCCAGCGCTTCCGCCAGGCGCTGGTGGAGCGGACTGCCCTCCGGCTGCGAGCGCAACCGGGAGACCAGGGCGGAGAGGTCCGGCAGCCGCTCCTCGCGCATGAGGGGCGTGAGCCGCGTCTCCACCAGCGCGTGCGTGTCTGACTCCAGCACGAGCCCGGAGCGGCGCAGCACGCGCTGCCGCAGGTACGCGAAGTCGTCGGGAAGCAGGGACATGTTCAGGTCCTCCGTCCGCGCGCGTCCACGCGCCGCGCCAGCTCCGGGGCCAGCGCCTCCAGGGGCATCACGGCATCCGCGAGCCCCGCCTGTTCCACCGCGCCCGGCATGCTGCCGGCGACGCAGCTGGCCTGGTCCTGCACCACCACCTGACCGCCCGCCGCGTTCACCCGCCGGCAGCCGCGCAGCCCGTCCTGGCCCATGCCGGTGAGCACCACCGCCAGCACCCCCGCGCCGTACACCTCCGCCGCGGAGCGGAAGAGCAGGTCCACCGCCGGACGGCACGCGTTCTCCGCCGGCCCCTGGTGCGTGAGCAGCCGCACGCCCGTCGCATCCCGGCACACGGCCAGGTGGAAATCGCCGGGGGCGACCCACACCGCGCCCGCCTGCACGGAGGCGCCCGTCACCGCCTCGCGCACGGTGAGCGGCGTCACCCCCTGCAACCGCTCCGCGAGCAGCCGGGTGAAGAGGGGCGGCATGTGCTGCACGATGAACACCGGCACCGGCAGGTCCGCGGGCAGCGCGGACACCAGGCGCACCAGCGCGCCCGGGCCTCCCGTGGACGCGCCGATGACGATGGCCTCCACCCGCGCGGGCATTCGCGGCCGGGACGGGGGCTCGCGCGTCACCGGTGACGGCGAGGGCGCGGCGGACGGCGTGCGCACGTTCAGCGCCTTGAGCTTGCGCACCAGCTCATCCCGCACGGCCTCCACGGTGATGTTCATCCCGCCCGCGGACGTGGGCTTCGTCACGTAGTCGCGGGCCCCCAGCGCGAGCGCCTCCAGGGTCAGCACGCCCGCGCGTTCGGTGAGCGCGCTGAACATCACCACGGGCAATTCTGGAGCGCGCTGGCGCAGGAGCTTCAGCGTCTCCAGCCCGTCCAGCTCCGGCATCTCCAGGTCCAACAGCACGACGTCCGGCTGGAACTGCTCCACCTTCGCCAGGGCGATGCGGCCATTGGGCGCGGTGGCGACGACCTCCAGGCCCGGGGCCGCGCCCAGCAGCAGCGACACCTGGCGCCGCACCACGGCCGCGTCGTCCACCACCAGGACCCGGATGGCGTTCATTCGCACCCGCTTCACCGCACCGCGTGCGCGACCGGGCAGCGGCCCGCAGGGGCGCTGGCGGCCCTCTCGCCATACACCTCGTGGCGCGGCCGGCTCGCGAGGATGGCGCTGGCGCCCCAGTCCGTCACGCGGTGGAAGGCCTCGGACGCGACGAAGGCGTCGAAGCCCTCGCGGCTGTGCCACTCGGAGACGATGAGGTAGCGCCCCGGCGCCCCCACGCTCTTGAACAGCTCCGTGTGCACGTGCGTCGGCAGCTTGCGCATCGCCTCCAGCACGAGCGCGAACTTCCGCTCGAAGGCTTCCGCCTTGCCTTCACGCACTTCGTAGTTCATGCCGATGGTGACCATCCGTCACCTCCTTGTCCGGGTTTCATTCGAGCCAGACCCGGACGCGCCGGGGGCCCTCGTCCAGGTGGAACAACTCCGACGGCCGCAGCCCCGCCGCGACCGCCGCGATACCCATGGCCGCCGGATCCACGCCCCGCGCCGCCAGCTTGCGCGACAGGTCCTCCGGCAGCAGGTCCTCCAGGTGCGCCGTCACGTCCGCGCGGAAGGTCAGCGCGACGCGCGTGTGCCCTCCTTCCGTCACCTGGACCTTCAGGTAGCGCGCGGTGCCCTCCACGCGCGCCTCCGGTGGCGAAGGCGGGGGCGGCAGCGACGGGGCTCGGGCCTCGTCCAGGAGCGGCCCCCAGGCGATGGGCGCATCCAGCACGTCCAGGTGGCGCACCAGCCCGTGGAACGCGCGCAGGACGAACAGGAGCGACGCGGGCCCCGCCGCCCGGAAGTTCCAGCGGTGCGGCCCCAGCGCCTCGGTGAGCCGCTCGCCCAGCCGCCAGCTTCGCGCGTGGAAGGCACGGTCCAGGAGGAAGGGCTCCAGCAGTACGCGGCTGACGGCGGGCAGCGCCTCCGCCATGGGCTCCAGCAGCTCCGGCGCGAAGCCCAGCATCACCCACGCGGACAGGAGCTGCTCCGGGCGCGGCGGAGTGCTCGGGCACTTCAGGAGCGAGAGTAATCGCCCCAACCCCACGGCCAGCTCCGGCGGCAGCGGCTTCACGCAGCCGAAGTCGAGCACTCCCAGCACGGGCTTTCCGTCCGGTCCCCGCGACACGCGGTAGTTGCCCGGGTGCGGATCCGCGTGGAGCGCGCCCCACGTGAAGCAGCCGTGGAGGAACAGCCGCACCAGCGTGGTGGACAGCGCGCGGCGGTCCGCTTCGCTCCAGCGCCAGCCATCCGCGAGCGACGCACCCTCCACCCAGGTCATCACCAGCAGGTCTTCCCGCGTGAGCGCATCCACCGGCGCGGGGACGACGACGCCCGGCACGTCCGCCATGCGCGATCCCGCGTCGCACAGGGCCTGGGCCTCGTGGCGATAGTCCAGCTCGCCCTGGAGCATGCGGGCCAGCTCGTGGCGGTAGGCGGACAGGTCCAGCTTCCCGCGCCAGCCTCCCAGCGGCGCGGCCAGCCACCCCAGCGCGCGCAGATCATCCCGCACGGCCTCCGCGATGCCCGGGTGCCGCAGCTTCACGGCCACGGCGCGCCCGTCATGCAGCACGCCCCGGTGCACCTGGCCCAGCGACGCGGCGATGCCCACGCCGTCCAGCGACTGGAACACCTCCCGCCACGGACGGCCCAACCGGCGGGACACCTCCGCCAGCGCGGCCTCCGGTGCGAGCGGGGAGGGCGCCTCCGCGAGCGAACCGAACCCCGGCGTGTCCGCGCCCAGCTCCGCGAGCGTGAGCACCTGGCCCACCTTCTGGGGCAGCCCGCGCAGGCCCAACAGCCGCTGGGCCAGCTCGTGCCTCGCGCGCTCCTCGTCCTGGGGCCGGGACACCCGCCGCAGGCGCGTGGAGGCTCGGGCCACCTGGCCCAGATCCCACCACCGTTTCAATCCGGTTCGCACGTGACGTGGCTCCCTGGGCCTGACGCCGCCCGCGCTACTTCGTCCGCGCCGGCTTGTCGGAGGTGTCCACCTGCACGACCAGCCGTTGCAGCGACTGCGCCATGTGGGCCAGCTCCACCGCCGAGCGCTGCGTGCTGCCCGCGCCCTCGGTGGTGCTGCGCGCGGCCTCCGCCACGGCGGCCATGTTCTCGGAGATCTGCTGGCTGCCCTTGGCGGCCTCGCCCACGTTGCGGAGGATCTCTCCCGCGGTGGCCGTCTGCTCCTCCACGGAGGAGGCGATGGACGTCTGCAGCTCGTTGATGCGGCTGATGGTGGCGCCGATCTCCAGGATGGCGTTGACCACCTCCTCGGTGTCGCCCTGGATGGTGCCGATCTTCTGGCCGATGTCCTCCGTGGCGCGGGCCGTCTCGCGCGCCAGCTCCTTCACCTCGTTGGCCACCACCGCGAAGCCCCGGCCCGCCTCACCGGCGCGGGCCGCCTCGATGGTCGCGTTGAGCGCCAGCAGGTTCGTCTGCTGCGCGATGGAGGTGATGACCTTGATGACCTTGCCGATCTCCTGGCTGCTCGTGCCCAGCTTGCCGACGACGTTGGACGTGGAGTCCGCGAGCTTCACCGCGGACGCGGCCACCTTGGCGGCGGAGCTCGCGTTGCGCGCCACCTCGCGGATGTTCGCGTTGACCTCCTCCATGCCGGACGCGACGCTCTGCACGTTGCGGCTGACCTGTTCGGCGCCAGCGGACACCTGGGTGGCCTGCGCCGCGGTCTCCTGGGCGTTGCTCACCATCTGCTGGCTGACGCTGGACAGCTCCTGCGACGACGCGGCGAGCGTCTGCGAGTGCTGCGTCACCTCCTGGAAGATGCCGCGCAGGGTGGTGTCCAGATCCTGCTCGCGCTGCTGCACGGCGAGCTTCTCCGTGATCAGCTCCCACGTCACCATGGGGCCCAGGTAGCGGCCCTGGCCGTCGTACACCGCCGTCACCAGCAGGTCCGCGGTCTCCGGGCCAATGGGGATGTTCGCGCGCACCGGCAGGTTCTTGTCGTTGGACAGGATCTTCCGCTGGTACGTCACGTCCCGGTGGAAGACGTCGATGTGGGAGCCCAGCACCCGGTCCGCGGCGACGGGCAGGTGCTTCTCCACGCGCTGCAACAGCCGGCGCGAGGCGGGGTTCAGGTAGATGATCTTCAGGTCCAGGTCGGCCACCATCACGCAGGTGGGCGCGTTCTCCATCATGGCCCTGAGGCGCGCCAACTCCGTGTCCGCGCGCTGCTGATCCGTGACGTCCGTCCACGTCACCACGTAGCCGGTGAGCGCTCCGCCCCGGCCCGAGATGCCGTCGATGCGCGCCTTGAGCAGGGTGGGGCCCACCGCGAAGTGGGCCTCGTGCGGCAGCGCGGAGGGATCCAGCAGCCGCTCCTCCTCCAGCCGTAGCTGGTGCTCGAAGTGGGCGAGGAAGTCGCCGCCCGCGTCCCCCGCGCCGTCGCGGAGGCCAGACGCCTGGTCGATGCGCTCGATGGCCTCCGAGGAGGACGCGTTCGAGAAGACGATGGCCAGGTCCGTGTCCAGGACGAACAGGTTGACGCTCGCCGCGTCCAGCACCGCCTCGCTCAGGGCGCCTTCGAGCGGCGTGGGCGCGCGGCGGCGCGAGGACCGGGCCGCGGGTGCGGACGCCACGGCGACCCGGCGTCCCTCCGTCCGGGAGGTACGCGCCGGAGCACGCTTCACGGCGGCGGTCCGCGAGGCGGCCTTCGCCACGGGCCTGCTCACGATGTCGTCCTGCCTCGTGCCCACGGCGGCCAGCACCTCGCGGGCGACGGGGCCCGGCACGTCCAGGTCATCCAGCACGGTGGCCAGGTGTTCGGCGACGCGCCCGAAGTGATGGGGCTTGAGCTCCATGCGCGCGTGCACTTCGCGCATCGACGGGCCCTTGTAGACGGCCGGTCCGCCCAGGCGCTGGGTGAGGAACGCGACCATCTGGCGCTGAAGCTGGATCATGTCCGCGCGGCGGAAGTAGGGCTTGAGCAGCGCGTCCGTCATCACCCGCGCGTAGAGCTTCTGCACGGCGGCCGTCAGGGGGGCCTTGCCGCCCAGGCGCTGGAAGAGGGTGGTTTTCACGGCGGGCGCGGTCGGGCGGGCCATCAGCGGGACTCCTGGGGAAGCACGGGGAGGGAAGGGGAGGCGGACGCGCTGGACGTGGGTGAGAGCCCGTCCACCACCGCGTCCGCGGACAACACGAGCAGCAGCCGGTCCGGCAGCGCATGGACACCCAGCAGGAACGAGCGCAGCGGCCCGCGCAGGTTGTCCGGCAGCGGCGCCAGGTCCGACTGCTCGAAGGGGAGGATGTCGCCAATGGCATCCACGCGAAGGCTCACCGCGCCTTCGTCGCCGCGCAGCACGACGTGGGGCGCGTCCGCGGGGGCGGTGCCTTCGGGCAGGTCCAGGCGGCGGCGCAGGTCGATGGCGGGGACGATCTGCCCGCGCAGGTTGAGCAGCCCCGCCACTTCCGGAGGCGCGCCGGGGACGCGCGTGAGCGGGGGCGGGAGCAAAATCTCCTGCACGCGTTCGATGTCCAGGCCGAACAGGTGGTCACCCACCTGGAACGAGCACAGCTGGCGGAAGCCGCTCATGGCGCACCGCCTGTCAGCAGCTCCGGGTGCACGGCGCGCACGGTGCCCTCCACGTCCAGGAACTCGGTGGCCCGGGCCTGCACCACCATGGAGCCCAGCACGCCCGGGCGGCGCGTCTCGCGCTGGAGCGCGAGCTCCACCTCCGCGACGTCGAGGATGGCGTCCACCACCAGCCCCACGCGCGTGTCCGCGTGCTGGGTGACGACGACGGACAGCGACTCGCCCAGGGTGACCTGGAGGTGTTGCGTGATCCGCTCCGTCGCGCCGGGCCTCGCCTCCAGCACGGAGGCCACGTGCACCAGCGGCAGCAGCTGCCCGTGGTAGCGCGCCATCTCCATGCCTCCGCTCATCCGCTCCACGTCCGACGCGGGCAGCTCCTCCAGACGGGCAACGCGCGACAGCGGAATGGCTACGCGGCCCTCCGCGCCATTGCGGCACAGCAGCACCCGCTCGCGTGTCTCCTGCGGGGCCGGTGCTTCCTCGGCCTCCGGAATGACAACTTGCGCCTGCGCCTCGGTGACGGTGCCCACGCGGCGGCCCAGGCCCATGGCGTCCAGGATGAGCGCCACGCGCCCGTCGCCCAGCACCGTCGCGCCCGCGTAGCAGGCCAGCCCCTTCAGGTGCTTCCACAGCGGCTTGACGACGATCTCCTCCGTGTCGTGGATGGCATCCACCCACAGCCCGAAGGTGCGCTCACCGGCCTGAAGCACGACGACGGTGGCGCCCTCGTCCAGGTCCGGCATTGCCGGCCCCACGCCCAATTCGGCGGCGAGCACCACCAGCGGCAGCAGCTCCCCGCGCAGCCGCAGGACGCACGCGCCCTGGATGCGGGTGATGTCCTTGCGCGCTTGGGTGGGCTCCAGGAACACCACCTCCCGCAGGGAGGCCTGCGGCAGCGCGTAGCGGTCTCCCCGGCAGGTGACGAGCAGCGCCGGGATGATGGCCAGCGTGAGGGGAATCTTCAGGGTGAACGTCGTGCCCTGGCCGGGCCGGCTGTGCACCTCCACGGTGCCGCCAATGCGCTCCACCTGCGAGCGCACCACGTCCATGCCCACGCCCCGGCCGGACAGCGACGTGACGCGCTCCGCGGTGCTGAAGCCCGGCATGAAGATGAGCGTCAGCGCTTCCGCGTCCGGCATCCGCGCCGCCTGGTCGGCCGTGAGCAGGCCCCGCTGCACCGCGACCTGCCGCACGCGCTGCACGTCGATGCCCGCGCCGTCGTCGGACATGCCCAGGTGCACGAGCCCGCCCTCATGCGAAGCGCTCAGCGTCAGGCACCCCACGGGCGGCTTGCCCGCGGCGAGGCGCTGCTCGGGCGTCTCCACGCCGTGGTCCACGGCGTTGCGCAAGAGGTGGGTGAGCGGATCATGCAGCGCCTCCACCAGCGTCTTGTCCAGCTCCGTGTCCGCGCCCTGCAACTGCAGCCGCACCTGCTTGCCGCACCCGTGCGCCAGCTCCCGCACCAGCCGGGGGAAGCGGTTCCACACCTGGCCCACCGGCTGGAGCCGCGTCTTCATCACCACCTGCTGCACCTGCGTGGTGACGACGTCCAGCCGCTGCGACGCGGTGAGCAGGTCCGCGCCCGGCGTGGGCGAGGCCGCGCACTGGAGGATGCGGTTGCGAGCCAGCACCAGCTCGCCCATCAGGTTCATCAACCGGTCCAGCAGCGCCACGTCCACGCGCAGCTTGGAGTCCACCCCGGTCGCGGCGCCGCGCCAGGGCAGGGCGCCCGGAGGCGTCAGGGGCTCGGACACCTCCAGCGGCGCGGAGCCCGCCGCGGCGCCCGCCATGCGAGCGAGCAGCGCGGAGTGGTCCACCGCGGGCTCCAAGCCTGTCGCCTCGATGTGCTCCAGCGTCCCGCGCGCCGCGTCCGCCGCTGCCAGGAGCGTGGACACACGTTCGCGGTCCAGCACCAGGCGCCGGTCGCGCGCCAGGCCGAGCATCTCCTCGGCGGCGTGCATCAGTGCCTCCAGGCGGCTGAAGCCCAGGAAGCCGCAGGTGCCCTTCACCGTGTGCAGGGCCCGGAACAGCTGCGCGAGCAACGGCTGCGAGCCCGGCCGCGCCTCCAGCTCCAGCACCGTCGCCTCGATGCTCTGCACGTGCTCGCGGGACTCGATGAGGAACTCCCGCATCACGTCGTCCCAGCCCGGAGTGTCACTCACGGACAGCACGCCCTTGGACGGAAGTCCACATAGACTGTATGTGTTTGATGAGACGGATTTGACTGGCGCTGCCCATGGGCAACGGCCCCCCCGACCCACAAGACTCCGGAGTCGAAGTCCCAGCATCCTCCAAAGTCAACGGCGTGAAAGCTGTCCCGGAGGGAAGGTGCCCTGCTCAGAAGAACAGGCGAAGCAGGTCGTACCGCGTCTCCGCGCCCAGCTTCCGGAGCAGGTTGGCCTGGTGGAATTTCACAGTGCGCTCGGTAATCCCTAACACGGTCGAGATGTCGGTCGGCGAGCGGCCGAGCGCGAGATATCGCAAGACATCGCCTTCCCGCTCGGACAGCCGCGCGGCGTTAGCCATGCGCCGCACCTTCGCCTCGAAGAGGCCGCTGAGTGTTTCATCACCGATGGTGTGAACGCTGACACGCGCGGTGCCGGCGCCCGTGGGCGTGGCGGTGACGACCTCATAGCCCTCGGCGTGCTCGGAGGCCTGCCGCACGATGGTGTGCGGCCAGGAGGCAGGCGCGGCCATCGTCAGCGGGCAGTCCAGGCAGGGGGCGTCGCGTTGCGCGAAGGCGCCGAAGCACTGCCGGCCCACCATCTCCTCCTGCCGCGCCTCCCCGGAGGTCCACACCGCCTTGAGCGTCCCGAACGACGACAGCTCGGTGGAGATTTCGTAGCTCAGGTCCTGGTGGGGCCCCTGGGCCGGGGCCGGCTCCGGGGCGACGGTGCGCTCGGGGACGGAGAGGGGCGGAGAGGCGCGCGTGATGATGGCCACCAGCCGCAGGGGAGGGCGGCCCACGGCGGCCACGTCCAGCTCCACCGACAGCCGCTCGCCGTCACGCGTGAGCACCTCCGTCTCCAGCCGGGTCTCGGCGCTGGTGAAGATGGCCCGCAGCGCCTGTCCCACCTCGCGCCCGTGCTCGCGTGGTGTGCAGACATCCGTCCAGCGGCGACCCAACAACTCCTCACGGGGCCGGCCCAGGAGCGACGTGAACGCGCCGTTCGCCAATTCGATGCGGCCGCGCCGGTCCATCACGACGATGGGGCGCGTGTCCCGCTCCGCGAGCAGCGACGCGGTCAACGACCAGTCCATGATGCCCCCCAGCCGTTGCAATCCCGTTCAAGCTTTACATGGGTAGTGCTGAATTCCTCGGTTTAAATAGCTTGCAGCGAGGCGACTGCATTTGCATTTGGACAAAGGTCCAATCACATACCGTCGTGCTCGGAGGAGGACTGTCCGTGCGTGCCCGTCCGCCTGGAGAGCGTGCCGGAAACCTGGCACGTCCCCTTGAATCCGGGCAACCTGCTGCATCGCCTGGGCTCGGGGATTACTCCCAGGGCTTCCCCGCCGTCCCCTCCGTGGGAGAGGAGCTGCACGCATGAGCGCACCGCGACGTCCCGCGCAATTCGACCTCTTCACCGGCGCGGTGGAGGAGCCCCCGGCGTCGTCTCGGCGCAGGACCCAGCCGGTGGGGCCCGCCGAGCCGTCCGACAGCCTGCGCATGCTGGGCGAGCAGCTTCCGCGCGGCGTCTACCTGGGCACGTCGTCGTGGACCTTCCCGGGTTGGAACGGGCTCGTCTATGACCATGAGGCCAGCACGACCCAGCTGGCGCGCGAGGGCCTGGCTGCCTACGCGCACCACCCGGTGCTGCGCACGGTGGGCATCGACCGGACGTTCTACGCGCCGGTGCCGGCCACCACCTTCGCCGAGTACGCCCAGCAGGTGCCGGACGGCTTCCGCTTCCTGGTGAAGGCCCACGAGGCCTGCACGCTGGCGCGCTTCCCCGTGCACGAGCGGTACGGCGCGCACCGGGGGCAGGTGAACGAGCGCTTCCTCCAGGCGGCCTACGCCGTGGACCACGTGGTGGCGCCGTTCCTGGAAGGGCTGGGCGACAAGGCCGGGCCGCTCGTCTTCCAGTTCCCGCCACAGGACCCCGCGGCGCTGGGCGGCGCGGGCCGCTTCGTGGAGCGGCTGCACGCGTTCTTCTCCGCGCTGCCCCGGGGCCCGCTGTACGCGGTGGAGGTGCGCAACGAGGAACTGCTCACGGAGGGCTTCGCCCAGGCGCTCGCGGACACGGGCGTGAGTCCGGTGCTCGCGGTGTGGGCCCACATGCCGCCCGTCGCGCGGCAGGCGAAGCTCACGCGCGCCTTCGAGGCCCGCGCCGTGGTGGTGCGCTGGATGCTTCCGCCGAACCTGGGCTACGAGGAGGCCTACGCCCGCTACGCGCCCTTCAACCAGTTGGTGGACGAGGACGTGGGCACCCGCGACGTGCTGGCCCGCGTGTGCATGGCCGCGGTGCGGCGCGACCGCCCCGTCTTCGTGACCATCAACAACAAGGCGGAAGGGAGCGCCCCCCTGTCCGCCGTCCGGCTGGCGGAGCGCGTCGTGTCACACAAGGAGGAGGGCGGCCAGAGAGGCGCCGTTCACGCAACATGACTTGCGCGCGAGCACGGCGCTTGCTTACGTGAATGCTCATGATGGTGATGACCCTGGCCGCGCTGTTGATGCAGATGACCTCCGCCGGTGGAGCCGGCTCGGAGGGCAAGCGTGCGGGCAATCACGTGGACCAAGCTGATGAGAGCCACCCGCGAGCGGTGAAGGAGGACATCTCCTCGCTCAAGGGGGAGATCACCAGCCTCAAGGAACAGTTCCGGCTGGCGCGCGAGCGTCAGCGTCTGGCGGCCGAGGAGAAGCAGCGCCAGGAGGAGGCCCGCTACGGTGTCACGCCGAAAGCCACTCCCGCCCCTGCCGCCGGAGGGTCCGGAGCCTCCGCCCACGCCAGATGAGCTGGGAGGCGAGCTGGGCGCGGTAGAAATTCCGGTCGATGGAAACCTCGACCTGCATCTCTTCCAGCCTCGCGAGGTGAAGGAACTCGTCACCGAGTACCTCTGGGCCTGCCGCCAGAAGGGCGTGCTCGACGTGCGCATCATCCACGGCAAGGGCACCGGCGCGCTGAGACGCACCGTGCAGTCCCTGCTGCCCACGCTGCCGGAAGTGGAAGGCTTCCAGACCGCCTCCGAAGCGGACGGAGGCTGGGGCGCGACGTGGGTGCGGCTCAAGCCCCTGTGAAGGGGCTCGTGCTCCTCAAGACAGCCAGAAGTAGGCGGAGGCGATGAGGGTGCGCTTCTCCGTCACGCGCGCCTTGTTCGCCAGCTCCGCCATCTGCCGGTCCTTGGAGGCGTAGCGCTTCTCCTCCTCGTTGCGCAGCGACGCCAGCTTGCGGCGGTAGTCGCGCTCCTGCCGGTCCGAGTGCGCCCGTGCCTTCGCGCGCTCCGCGACGTCCTCGATGCCGGCCACTTCCTTGCGCGCGTCGAACCACGCCTGGCGGGCGGACTCCACCACCTCGCGGGACTCCATCAGGCAGTCCTCGACGTAGCGGTCCGCGCGCTCCTTGGCCTTGTCCAGCTCCAACGCGTTGCGCCGTTCCGCGGCCCGAATCAGCTCATCCTTGGCGGTCATGAGCGACTGCTCTTGCATGAGCTGGACCGACACCGGCGCGGGCTGCCGGCGCTTCTCTTCCTTGGCGTCGAGCTTCGTGAAGTGGACACCGTCCGTCAGCGGCAGGGCGCGGAAGCCGCCATCCCGGTCCTTCACCAGCACCAGGTGGACCAGCTTCTCCTCCGGCTTGAGGCCCGTGGTCTCGAACTTGTAGACGAACCACCAGCCCTCGCTGCCGGCCAGCCGCGCCAGCCGCGAGGGGAGCCCCGCCGCGTCCAGCTGCAGGTAGCTGACGGTGTCCTGGGTGCGGTCGCGCACCGCGTAGGCGGCCTTGGCCACCTGGAGCCGTCCGGAGGTGCGGCTGCCCAGCACGGAGCCGGTGAGCGCCTTCGCCTCCTGCTGGCGCTTGGCCACGACCTCCTTGGCCGCGTCTCCCGCCACGCGCAGCCGGCGGCGCACGTCGCCGTCGAAGCGCTCCAGCACCACCGAGCGCATCGACGTCATGCGCTGGTTGATGGTGCCCTCCAGCTCCTCGCGCAGCTTGTCGAAGGCGACGTTGATGTCCTTCGGGTCGCGGCAGGACTGGTAGATGTCCAGCACGCGCCGCTCGAAGTCGACGCCGCTCTCCAGCGCGCCCAGGATTTCGTCGGACGCGCCGAACACGCCGTCGAAGAGGTTGAGCTTCTTCTCCAGCAGCTCGAACAGGCGCGCGTCCGCCGCGTTCTGCCGGTTGAGGAAGTTCACCACCAGCACGTCGCGCTGCTGGCCGTAGCGGTGGCACCGGCCGATGCGCTGCTCCACGCGCTGCGGGTTCCACGGCAGGTCGTAGTTCACCACCAGGTTGCAGAACTGGAGGTTGAGGCCTTCGGCACCGGCCTCCGTGCAGATGAGGATCTGCGTCTTGTGGCGGAACTCCTCCACCAGCGCCCGGCGCTCCTCGGGCGTGCCACCCGCGTCGCCGGACAGGAGGGAGATCTTGTCCTTGTAGCCGTGCTCCGACAGCAGCCTGAAGAGGTACTGCTGCGTGCGCTTGGACTCCGTGAAGATGAGCGCCTTCTCCGGCCAGGAGTGCGTGCGCATCACCGCGAAGGTGCGGTCCAGGGCGCGCTTGAGCGCCTCACCCTTGGCGTTGATGCGGATGGAGTCCGCGAGGTCCGCGTACTGGCGCAGCTCCCACACTTCCTGCTCCAGCGTGCGGACCTGGGGCGCCTTGGCGGGGTCGTCGGACCACTCCTCGCCTTCCTCCACGAACTGCTTGGCCTCTTCCGGCTCGAAGAGCGACAGGGCCTGCTGTCCCAGTCGCGCGGCCGTCAGGCGCTTCTCCAGGTTCTCCGACAGCCGGCGCAGCGTGGGCGCGATGGCGAACGTGGAGGAGGCCAACAGCTTGCGGTAGCACAGCGTCAGGAGCGTCTTCTTGCCCGGCTCGATGGCCGCGGCCTCCGAGCGCTGCAGGTACTCACTGACCTTCTCGTAGAGGTCGTGCTCCTCGGGGGAGGGGAGAAAGTCCTCCACGATGCTGCGGCGGTTGGTGTAGCGGACGTATTCGCGCACCTGACGGCGCAGCGTGCGTTGCACCACCGGGGCCAGCCGCTCCTTGAGCTCACACGCGGCGGCCTCCGTCATGCCGCCGCCCTCGTCCGCGCGGTAGCGGCTGCGGAAGGCGTGCTCGGGGCCCAGGATCTGCTCGTCCAGCAGCGACATCAGGCCGAACAGCTCCATCAGGTCATTCTGGAGCGGGGTGGCGGTGAGCAGCAGCTTGGGGCGGCCCGCCAGCGACGCGCGCAGCGCCTGGCCCGTCTTGTTGTTGGGACGGTGCGCGTTCCGGAGCCGGTGGGCCTCGTCGATGATGATCAGGTCCCACGGAATCTCCGACACGAGCGCGGAGCGGTTCGCCGCGAACGGGTGCGAGCAGATGACGGGGAAGGGCTGATCGAAGCAGTTGTTGTGCTTCTTCACGTCGCGGCCGTCGACGAGGACGCTGTCCAGGTCGAACTTCTCGCGCAGCTCAGCGTTCCACTGCGCGCGCAGCACGGCGGGGGCGAGGATGAGGATGCGGTTCTTTCCCTCCGCCATGAGCTGGGCGATGACGAGGCCCGCCTCGATGGTCTTCCCCAGGCCCACCTCGTCCGCGAGCATGCAGCCGCCGCGCGACAGCGCGTCCAGCGCGAACATCGCTGCTTCGACCTGGTGGGGGTTGAGGTCCACCTTCGCTTCGGCCAGCGCGTTCGCCAGCCGCTGCTGCGTGTCACCGCTGCGCGCGAGCAGTTCCTCGGCGAGGAGCCGCTCGTGGAAGGGCGTCAGCCCCGCCTCCACCAGCTCCTCCGCGGCACGGGCCGCGATGGCCGCGGCGTCCGCTTCCACTTCCAGCTTCAAACCCCTTGCGACCTCCGCCAAGTCCCGCCTCCCGTCCGGTTTGGAGCGTGCGCGCGTACGCGCGAACAGTTGAGGCGCGCCATTCTGGGGAGCGATCCGCATCTGTAAAGGGGGTCCTCCCGGAGGCCGAAAACTCGGCCTCCGCGCGATTGGCAAGCGTGCTGTTCGGCGGAACGACACATGCGCGCGCGAGCGTTGGAATGTCTCAAAGGGCTTGACGAATGCGTCGTGAGCGCTCAGAGCCGCCCGCGCGCCTTCACGTCCAGGTACACGTTGAGTGCAGCAGCGCCGAATCCGCGTGCCGGTGCGCGCACCACCAGCGCCCCCGCGTCACGCAGGGTGGTGGCGGTGCGGCGGTACTCGGACTCCATGCGGGAGGCGACCTGCCGCGCGTAGGCGGACGTCGCGTCGCCGGGCACGTCCGTGGCGGCGGCCTCCAGGTCCTCGTCCAGCAGCGACGCGACGACGGGCAGGTGCCGGGGGCGCAGGGCCAGCGTGCGCGTGAGGAGCGCGGAGGACGCGTCCGGGTCCACCAGGTCGGTGAAGAGCACCACCAGCGCGCGGCGCGTCTGGCGGGCGAAGGCGAAGTCGAACGCGCGGCCGTAGTCGCTCTCCTCCAGGCCGGCCTCCGCGCGGTAGAGCGACTCGGTGATGAGGCGCAGGTGCTCCGCGCCCTTGCGAGGGGGCAGGAAGGTGCGCACGTCGCTGGCGAACGCGAGCACGCCCACCACGTCGCCCGCGTCCAGGCTCACGCGCGCCAGCCGCAGCGCCGCGTCCACCGCGTGGTCCAGCTTCCGGCGCCCCTGCACCCGGCCCGCCATGTGACGGCCGCAGTCCAGCAGCAGCAGCACCGGCTGGTTGCGCTCCGGCTGCCACGTGCGCACCAGCGTGTGGCCATGGCGCGCGGAGGACTTCCAGTCGATGTGGCGGTAGTCGTCGCCGGGCCGGTACTCGCGCAGCGATTCGAACTCGCGGCCCTCCACGGACTTGCGCAGGAGCGTGCGCGCGGACACGGCCTCCGACGAGCGCGCCAGCGTCAGCGCCTCGCGCGACAGGGCGCGCAGGTCCGGATACACCTTCACGTCCTGGCCCGCGGGCAGCCGCACCTGCCGCGAGCACAGGCCCAGCGGCCCCATCAGGCGCAGGTTCACGTCGCCAAAGCGCGCGTCGCCCCGGGAGGGAGGGTGCACGCGGTACGTCAGCCGCGTGGCGTCGTTCGGCTCCAGTGAGAAGGCCTGACGGTGGCCGTGGCTCTCCACGTCCAGGGGCGGCTCGTCGCGCAGCTCACCGCGCACGGGCCGGTCCGTGCGCGAACGCAGCTCCCAGCGCACGGTGTTGTCCACGCCGGAGGAGAGGATGGGCTCCACCTCGCGGCGCGCGTCGACGTCACGGGCATGCGGCGCGCGCAGGAAGTCCACCGCGCACAGGAGCAGGACGGCCACGTCCACCGCGAGCGCCAGCCACCCGAAGGCGGGGCTCGCCACCGCGAGCGCGGCGGGCACCATCGCTCCGGCGAACAGCGCCACGGCGAGGCCGCTGGGGACGGGGCGCCCGAGGCTCACCGGGGCACTCGCACCCGTTCGAGCATCTGCTTCAGCACGTCGTCCGCGGTGAGGCCCTCCACCTCCGCCTCGGCCTTGAGGAGGAGGCGGTGGTTGAGGACGCTCGGCGTGACGGCCTTCACGTCATCCGGCGTGACGAAGTCGGTGCCCCGGAGCGCCGCGTGCGCCTTGGCCGCCGCGAGCAGGGCCTGCGCGGCACGGGGGCTCGCGCCCAGCCGCACGCGGGGGTGGGCGCGGGTGTCGCGCACGAGCTGCACCACGTACTGGAGGATGGAGTCGTCGCACGCGACGCGCGCCGCGCGGTCCTGCAGCTCCGTCAGCGTGCCAGCGTCCAGCACGCGGGACACCGCGGGTGGCCGGCCCTCGCGCTGGTGGAAGGCGCGCAGGAGCGAGGTCTCCGCTTCGCCATCCGGGTAGCCCACGCGCACGCGCATGAGGAAGCGGTCCAGCTGCGCCTCGGGGAGGGGATAGGTGCCCTCCAGCTCCAGCGGGTTCTGCGTGGCGACGACGAAGAATTGCGGCGGCAGCGCGTGGGTGACGCCGTCGATGGTGACCTGCCGCTCCTCCATGGCCTCCAGGAGCGCCGCCTGCGTCTTGGGCGGCGTGCGGTTGATCTCATCCGCGACCAGGACCTCCGTGAAGACGGGGCCCTTCATCAGGCGGAAGGTCTGCTCCTGCGGCTGGAAGACGTTGGTGCCCAGGATGTCCGCGGGCATCAGGTCCGGGGTGAACTGCACGCGGGAGAAGGACAGGCCCAGCGCTCCCGCCATGCTGCGCGCGGTGAGCGTCTTGGCGACCCCGGGCACGCCTTCCAGCAGCACGTGGCCGCGCGCGAGGAAGGCCGTCACCAGGTCGGCCAGCACGCGGGGCTGGCCCACGACGGCCGAGCCCAGCGCGTCGAGGAGGCGGGAGAGGGGCGTGGCGTCGGACATGATGGCGGGCGACGGTAGCCCGCCTCACGTCCGGCGCGGCAGCGAAAAACTCGGGGGCCTAGTCCTGGCGCTTCAGGCCCATCAGGGTGCCCAGCACCGCGACGACGCCGCCGAGGATGCCCAGGAAACAGCCGATGCTCGGCGACGAGTTCATCATCTCCGCGTTGCCCAGCGGCGACGGCACGAGGGTGGTGTCCGAGGAGAGCTTCAGGAACACCAGCGACCAGACGAGGGTCACCACGCTGCAGAACATCTGCGCGCCCCACGGCAGCATGGGGTTCACCCAGGTCATCACCTGACGCGCCCGCAGGCCCACGAAGACCATGGTCGCCACGGCGAAGAGGAAGGAGATGAACCCCAGGCTGATGAGGCCCAGGAAGTCGCCGTCCGCCGCCGTCTCCTTCCACGGCATGAAGCAGGAGAGCACCACCAGCGTCGCGCCCCAGAACGCGATGCGGTCGCCGCCCTCCAGCTCGCGCAGGAACGAGCGCGCGTCGTCCAGCAGGACCTCCGGATCGTCAATGGGCGAGCGGGGCGACTCCAGCTCCCGGGCCTCGCGGGACCAGGGATCCGCCACCGCGTCGCCCACGTCGTCCTCGTCCTCCTCGACGCGGGCGGGCGCCGGGGCGCGACGGGCCGGCGCGCGGGCGGGAGCGGCCTTGGCTGCGCCACCGCCCCGGGCGGGAGGAGCGGCACGCTGGGCCTTCTCCCGGGCGATGTCGTCCATGCTGCGCACGTTGGTGGCGTCGTCGCTCGGCGGCGGCGTGGCGGGGCGGGCGCCCGTCCTGGCGCGGGCCGGAGCAGGGCGTGCGCGAGGCTCCGGAGCAGCGCGGGCCGGAGGGGGCCGCGACCGCGGCGGCGGGCGGACTCCGGTGCTCTCGTCATCGCCGCCCGAGTCCCCCTCATCCCCGGCTCCCCCGAGGAAGGACTCGTCGATGATGTGGTCGCAGTGGGGGCAGATGGCGGTGTCTTCCGCGACCTTGCGATTGCAGCCTGGGCAGTTCAGGGCCGGTGCTCCGGGAGGGGGGAAACGGCCCGATATCTTCCCGGCCCCGGCGCGCGGCTGTCAAACCTGTTCAGCGGCATAACCCCTGGATTTTCGCGGGGAATTGACCTAGCCCAGTCGAGCATGGCCCGCCTGCTCGCCGCCGTGTCCGCCGGATTCCTCCTCGTGAGCGCTTGTGTCCGTTCGGTGCCGACACCCGACGTGCCCCCGCCCCAGGTCGAGCCCTCACGGGTCATCGAGCAAATCCAGGACTGGGAGGACCGCCGCTCGCTGGGAGGCGGTGACCTGGTGCGGCTCGCCACCGCCGCGCCGGAAGTGGCCGTGCGTGTGCGCGCCCTCCGGGCCCTGGCGCGCATCCAGGACGTGGCGACGTTGGACGCCGTCCTCTCCGGGCTGGCGGCGCCGGACAAGGCCGTGCGCGACGAGGCCGCCTTCGCGGCGGGTGAACTGGCGCAGTCGTGGGAGCCGCTGCCGGAGGACGCACGGACAGCGCTTACGCAAGCGCTGGTGCACGCCGAGGCCACGGAAGCCGACGGCTGGGTGCGCATCACGCTGCTGGAGTCCCTGGGCAAGCTGGCCACGCCCGGTGCGGTGGAGGTGCTGACGGCCCGGCTGTCTCCGGCCAGTGGTCCCTGGTCCGAGGCCGCGGCGACGGCGCTGGGCGTGGCCGCGCGCAAGGCCGGAGCCGCGGCCGTGGCGAGCGTCCCCTTGGAGACGATCCGCGCGCTGCTGAACCCCCGCGTGCGGAGCGAGGTGAACCTCGCCGGGGCGTACCTCCTGGCGGCGTCGAAGCGGCTGGACGCCGTGGATGCACTTCGCTCCTGTCCAGCCAACGGGCATCCGGATGTGATGGCCCTCTGCGTGAAGGGCCTGGGCGACGTGGGCAGCCCGCGGGATTGGCTGGCGCTGAACCTGACGCTGGGCGACGCCACGCCCCGCGTGTCGGCGGAGGCGGCGCGTGCACTGGCGAAGCTCGCCGCGAAGTGCGAGGCCGGATCGCCTTGTAATCCGCTGCTCGCATTGGAAGGCCAGGTGTACCGGGCGAAGCAGGTCGCGGAGGGAAAGGCGGCGCAGGGCCACGCGTTGCTGGCGGTGGCGCAGCAGGGACTTCCGCTCCAGGGCCGGCCGGTGTTGTCGCGCCTGAGGAGTGCGCTGGCGGAAGCAGACCGCGCCGCTGTGTCCGACGAAGCCCGCGCGGACCTCGCCTGGCTGGACTGCCGTTTCGCGGCGGCCATGGACCGGCAGCAGGGCGCGCTGGAGCAGGTCCTCCAGTGCGGCTACGGCCGCGTCCCCGAAGCCAGATGGCTCGCGCTGGGACTGCACGAGGTGGCGCAGTTCAGGGGACAGCCCACCGGCGCTGCGTTCGCGGTGCCGTACCTGGACCACGTCAGCCCCATCGTGCGCGGCGCCGCGCTGGATGCCCTCTCCGAACGTCCCGTGCCCGAAGCGATGGCGCCCATTCGCGCGCTCATCGGAGGAGGGGACGCGGTGGTGGCGGGGCTGGCCGCGGCCGCCGCCGGCAAGCTGAAGGACGCCGAGGCCCTGACCGCGGTGCAGGCCCTGGCCGACCGCGTCCCCAAGGAGCCGGACCTGGCGGAGGCGGTGGCCGGCGCGCTCGTCGCGTTGCAGGGAAAGGCCGCGGAACCGCGCCTGCGCGAGTGGCTGGCCCATCCACACGCCAACGTGCGCCGGGTCGCGGCCGAGTCCCTCACGACGCTCACGGGCACGCCGGTCCGCTCCGCCCGCGTGGAGCTGCCTCCGGACACCTACCGCCCGCCCGCCGCGCCTTCTGGCACGACGCTCACGCTGCGCACGCGCAAGGGCGACATCACCGTCCTGTTGGATCCGGAAGCGCCGCTCACGGGCGGCAACCTGGTGGCGCTCGCGAAGCAGGGCTACTTCCGGGGCATCACCTTCCACCGCGTGGTGCCGGACTTCGTCGCGCAGGGCGGAGACCCGCGCGGAGACGGGGAGGGTGGTCCCGGCTACTCCATCCGCTGTGAGATGACGCGCCGGCCGTATGCGCGGGGCACCGTGGGGATGGCGCTGTCGGGCAAGGACACCGGCGGCAGCCAGTTCTTCTTCACCCACTCGCCGCAGCCGCACCTGGACGGCCGCTACACGGCCTTCGGCGAAGTGATTCAAGGCCTGGACGTCGTGGACGCGCTCCTGGAGGGCACGATCATCGACGAGGTCGTCGTCGGCACTCGCGCCCCCTGAGGCCGGCCCCTCGCGCGTCAGGCCCCGGCGGCGCGCGCGGGCACCGGCTCGCCCTGGGCGTTGAGCTTCGCGCCCGTCCAGCGGTGGCTCTCCGACTCCTCCATCATCTCCACCTCGCGGCGGATGCGGGCCCACTCCGTCTCCGGCAGACCGAGGAACGCCTCCGCGAGCATCGGGTCGAACTGCGTGCCCGCGCAGCGGCGGACCTCGTCGCGCGCCACGCTCATGGGGCGTCCCTTGCGATAGGGCCGGTCGGAGGTGATGGCGTCCAGCGTGTCCACGAGGCAGAAGATGCGCGCCCCGATGACGATCTCCTCGCCCTGGAGCCCCAGCGGGTAGCCCTTGCCGTCCCAGCGCTCCTGGTGCTGCAGGACGATGAGCGCCGCCTCATGCAGGTAGGGCATCTTCGCCAGCATCCGGTAGCCGAACTCCGGGTGCAGCTTCATCTCCACCCATTCATCCGGCGTGAGCGGCCCGGGCTTGAGCAGGATGGAGTCCCGCACGCCAATCTTCCCGATGTCGTGCAGGAGCGCGCCCTGCTCCACCACGTCCAGCGCCGGTCCGGTGAGGCCGATCTCCTGCGCCAGCCGCCGCGCGTACAGCGACACGCGCCGCGAGTGCCACTGCGTCTCCGTGTCGCGGTAGTCCAGCGCGCTGATGAGCCCGTCCAGAAGCCCCGTGGTGCGCTCGATGACCCGTCGCTCCAGCCCCTCGTTGATGGACAGGAGCTCCGCGTTCTTCTCCGCGACCTCGCGTGTCAGCCGCTCGTTGGCCGCCACCAGCCGGTGGTGCTCGATGGCCTGCCTCACGCTGCTGGTCAGCTCGCTCAGCGCCCACGGCTTGCCCAGCAACCGGAAGACCTCGCCCCGGTTCACCGCCTCCGACGCCGTCTTGAAGTCCGCCGCCGCCGTCAGCATCAGCCGCACCGCGCGAGGGTTCTTCTCCCGGAGAGCCGACAACAGCTCGATGCCGTTGAGGTACGGCATCATGAAGTCCGTGAGGACGACGTCGAACCCCTGCTCCCGCGCCGCCAGTACGGGGTCGCTGTGTGTCACGACCTCGTAACCCTCCGCGTGGAGGATCCGGGACAGCGCCGCGAGGATGAGCACGTCGTCGTCCACCACGAGGATTCGGGCCATGGGCTGATACGCTCCGAGCGAGTGGGCTGCGTTTTTCTCAGACTCTTATAGCCGGTCCGCAGGCGGCCAAACAGGCCCCCCCAAGCTTTCCAGTACCGCCAAACTACCGGAATTCTTGAGGTTTCCCTGAAACAGGCGGTCGCTGGATTCCACGTCCTGCTTGCCTGCCCGTCGAGCCGTGTTCTATGGTGGCCTCCTACCCAACGTAAATGGCTGTAACCCCTTGGAATTCGGGAGCAATCTCCGATGGCTAGAGCCCCTGATGGGCCGGTGCCGGTGGTGGTGATGGGGCTGGGGTTTATCGGGCAGGAGATTGCCAGGGCCGCCCTGTCGTCCCCCGAAGTGGAGTTGATGGGCGCGGTGGATTCGCAGCCCTCCCTGGTGGGTCGTCCCCTGGGCGACGTGCTGGGGCTGGCCGGCCCGCGCTTCAAGGTGGCGGACTCGCTGGAGCGCGCCGTGGGGCGCCGCAAGGGCGTGGTGGTGCTGCACGCCACCAGCTCGCGGCTCGCCCAGGTGATGGATCAGCTGCTGGACGCGCTGAAGCTGGGCCTGCCGGTGGCCAGCACCTGCGAGGAGCTGGCGTTCCCGCACCTCAAGTACCCGGAGCTGGCGGAGAAGCTGGAGCGCGCCGCGGAGAAGGCGGGCGTCGCCATCGTGGGCACGGGCGTGAACCCGGGCTTCGTGCTGGACCGCCTGGTTGCCACCGCCGGTCAGGTGTGCGGCCCCGTGCGCAAGGTGCTGGCCAGCCGCGTGGTGGACGCGCGCACGCGCCGTGAGGCCCTGCAGCGCAAGGTGGGCGCGGGCCTGTCGGAGGAGGAGTTCTTCGACCTGGTGGACCGCGAGGAGCTGGGCCACGTGGGGCTGGTGGAGTCCGCGGCGCTGGCGGCGGTGGGGCTGGGGCTGGACTGCGACGACTTCGAGGAGGAGGTCACGCCCGTGTTCGCCGAGGAGGACATCAACGGCGGCGCATTTGTCGTGAAGAAAGGCCGCGTCGCGGGCATGTTCCAGTCCGTGGTGGGTTTGGAGGAGGGGCAGGAGCGGGTCCGCCTGGAGCTGACCATCGCGGTAGGGGCGGACAACCCACGGGATCGCATTGAGATCGACGCGGATCCCAGGCTGGTGCTTGAGATACCGGGGGGAGTGGCGGGTGACCGGGCCACCGCGAACGCGCTGGTGAATGCCGCGCCACGTTTGACGGCCGCGGAGGCCGGGCTCCTGACGGTGCTCGAGCTTCCGTCAGGTCGCTGAAGGTTCATCAGGAGAGGCAAATGCTGGACAAGAACGCGATTGGCCGCGCCTCGCCGCCGACGCTCAACGAGGTGGAGAAGGGCGCCATCCGGCGCTTCGCCGAGGCAATCGGCGACTACAATCCCATCTACTACGACGAGGAGTACGCCCGCGCCTCGGGCTACCCCACCATCGTCGCACCGCCCACGTTCCCCGCGTCGTTCCATTCCGCCGCGGACCTCCGTGAGCTGCTGGGGGTGGGCATCAAGAGCCTGCTGCACGCCGAGCAGGGCTTCGACTACGAGCGGCCCATCTTCGCGGGGGACCGCATCTACGTGTCCACCCGCGTGTCGGACGTCTTCGAGCGGCCGGGCATGTCCGGCAAGATGGACATCGCGGTCATCGAGGACGAAGGCCGGGACGAAGAGGGCAACCTCGTCTTCCGCGCCCGCCGGACCCTCGTGGTGCGTGCCGCCAAGGAGAACGTCTGATGCCCGCGCGCAAGCTCTACTTCGAATCCATCCGCGTCGGTGACGAGCTGCCGGCGCTGGCCAAGGCCCCGGTGGACCGCGTCCAGCTGTCGCGCTACGCGGGCGCCTCCGGCGACTACAACCCCGTGCACGTGGACGAGCTCTACGCCAAGAGCGTGGGCATGCCGTCCGTCTACGCCCCCGGCATGCTCGTCATGGGCATGTTGGGCCAGCTCATCAGCGACTGGGCCCGCGGCGGCCAGCTGCGGCGCTACAACGTCCGCTTCATCAAGATGGTGTGGCCGGGCGACACCGTGGTCTGCAAGGGCCGCGTGAGCGACCGCCACGGCTCCGGCGGCCGGTACTTCGTCGAAATCGACCTCTGGGCGGAGAACCAGAAGGGCGAGCTCGTCATGAAGGGCGGCTCGCAGATCCAGCTCTTCTACTCCCTGGAGGACGAGAACCGGCAGCGCTCCGGCCAGTCCCCCATCGTGGTGGAGGTGCCCCGCGAGAGCCTGGTCGGGACTGGCCGGAGCGCTGCCGGTTCTCGTCCTCCAGGGAGTAGAAG
>NZ_RAWN01000100.1:0-33379 GCF_003668895.1 Corallococcus sp. AB045 | reverse complement strand
AGCGCGAGTTCTACGCCATGGACGAGGACTTCAACCGCATGCCCCCGACGCGCCCGGGCACGCGCGTGCCCGGGCGCGTCGGGGGCATGCGGTTGAAGTCCTCGTCCATGGCGTAGAACTCGCGCTCCACCACGTTGCGCACGTCGTCCGTCTGCCGGCGGAACTCGCGCATGAACTTGCCGATGGCCCGCGCCAGCTCAGGCAGCCGCTGGGGGCCGAGCACGATCAGCGCGGCCACCAGGATGAACACCATTTCGCCTGCGCCGATGTTGAACATGGGTGGTCGTCATCCCCTTGGAGGGGACGTCCAGGGGTTATCGCGCCCACAGGCGGCCCGCGCAACCGTCAGCAACCGTCCAGCGTCCGTCTGGCCTCGTGTCCGGGAGGCGGGCGGCCGGGCTCCCCGCCCCACTCCCATGCTCCCCTGGGGCACATTGCCCCATCAGCCGTGGGAGTGGGCCTCGGGTGACAGCGGCGCGGCCATCCCCTGGGCCGGGGGTACCGCCAGGGCCCGGGCCTGTTCGCGCGAGCGCACCCGCCCCTCCACCACCCGCAACATGACGGGCACACCCGCCGCCAGCCCGATGGACACCCAGGCGATGGTGTCCATGCCGCCGAGCGTCCCGTCCGGCAGGTCCACCAGCAGGCGCGACGACAGGAAGGCCCCCACCGCGGAGGCCATGTGCTGGGTCGCGGACTGCAGCGACATGAAGCGGGCGCGCACCGGGTTGTCCGGCACGCGCGAGGTGAGCGTGTTGTACGCCACGTTGCGCACGCCCATGGCCAGCATGAAGACCATGAACAGCAGGGGGATGGGCAGCCACGCGGGGTAGTGGATGAAGCCCACGTACGTGGTGAGGGCCGCCAGCACCACGCCCACCGTGCCGATGCGGAAGGAGCCGAGGCGGTCCACCAGCGGCCCCGTCAGCCGCAGCGTGAAGAAGCTCACGATGCCGCCCGCGGCGTAGAGGATCCACAGACTCTCGCGCGGGTAGCCCAGGTTCTGCTGGAGGTAGGCGGAGATGTTGGGGATGACGATGAAGCCGCTCATCATCACCAGCGCCGTCATCAGGTAGGACAGCTGGACGTCGGTGTTGCCCAGGAGCTGCGCCACGCCCGGGGCCCGGGTCGCGCTGCCGCCGGGCTTGAGGTGCCCACGCACGGGCGGCAGGAGCCCGAGCGCGGCCACCACCAACACCAGCCCCAGCGCCGCCACCACGAAGAAGGGCGTCCGCCAGCTCCCCAGCTCCGCGACCTTCAAGGCCAGGGGCACGCCCAGCACGGAGGCCACGGAGAAGGACGCCATCACCGCGCCCAGCGCCCGGCCCCGGCGCTCCACCGGGATGAGGTCCGCGATGATGGACAGGGACAGCGCCGTCGCCGGTCCGCCGAAGAGCCCCGCGAACACCCGCGCCAGCAGCAGCGTGGACAGCCCCACCGCGAGTCCCCCCGCCGCGGTGGCCGCCACGAGCCCCAGCATGCACACGGCCAGCGCCTTGCGCCGGTCGAAGCGGTCCAGGAAGTAGCCGCCCAGCAGTCCCGCCACGCTCGCGGCGGCGGTGTAGCTGCCGCCAATGGTCCCGATGTGCGAGGACTCGATGCCCAGCCCCTTCGCGAAGTCCGGGCCCAGCGGCATCACCATCACGAAGTCGAGGATGTTGACGAACTGCACCGCGCCGATGAGCAGCACCACGGCGCGCTCGGACACGGGACGGGGGGAGGCGGACTCGGACGACTCGGGCATGGAGGCCTTCAACGGGGAACGGCTGGTGCGTCAGACGCGGAAGCGGCGCACCTCGGCGCGGAGGATTTCGGCCTGGCGCGTGAGGTTGTCGATGGCCTCCTCCAGCTGGCGCACCGAGCGCGTCTGGTGCTCGGACACGCCCTTGATGGTCTCCACGGCCTTGAGGACCTGTTCGCTGCCCTTGGTCTGCTCCTTCTGGGCGCGGTTCAGGTGGGTGACCATCTCGTTGATGCTTTCGATGGAGCGGGTGATCTGCTTGCTGCCGTGCGCCTGCTCCTGGCTGGAGCGCTGCACGTGCTGGGTGAGCGTCTTCATCCGCTCCGCGCTCTTCATGATCTGCTCGCCGCCCCGGGCCTGCTCGTTGGAGGCCTGGGAGATCATCGACACGGTGGCGGAGATGCGGTGGATGGCGGCCGTGACCTGCTTGCTGCCGCGCGCCTGCTCCACCGTGGCGCGGGCAATGGCCTTCACCATCTGCGTGGACTTCTGGGTGCTGTCGTTGATCTTCCTGAGGGCGCCTTCCGCCTCGCGGCCCAGCAGCACGCCCTCCTCCACGCTCTTGACGCCCTGGTTCATCACCACCACGGCGTTGCGGCTCTCCTCCTGCACGCCGCGGATGAGCTCGGCGATCTCCTTGGTGGACGCGCCGGTGCGCTCAGCCAGGTCCTTGATCTCCTCCGCCACCACCGCGAAGCCCTTGCCGTGCTCGCCCGCCTGCGCGGCGATGATGGCGGCGTTGAGGGCCAGCAGGTTCGTCTGCTCCGCCACGTCGTCGATGACGTTGAGGATGTTGCCAATCTCGCTGATGCGTCGGCCCAGGCTGTCGATGACGCCCGCGGCGGTGCGGCTGGTGTCCTTGATGCGGTCGATGCCGGAGAGCGTCTTGCGCAGGGCCTCCACGCCCGTCTGCGCGTCCTCGAAGACCTGTTCGGACAGGCGGGCCGTCTCGTTGGCGTTGGCGTCGACCTGACCGATGGCGGCGTCCATCTCACTGATGGCGGAGGAGGTGTCCTCCGTGGACGCGGAGAGGTCCTCGATGTTCTTGGCCACCTCCTTGATGGAGTACGTCATCTGCTCGATGGCGCTGGTGGTCTCCTCCACGCTGGCGGCCATGGCCTGGACGTTCTCCGCCACCTCGTCGTTGGTGGCGGCCATCTCCATGATGGAGGAACTGCTCTCCTCCGCGCTCTGGTAGAGGACCTCCACGTTCTCCGCGATGCCGCGCAGGGAGGCCATCATCTCCACCATGGAGGAGGACGTCTCCTCCACGCGCGACTGCACGGTGCCCGCGCCGGAGGACACGGTGGTGCCGGTGCGGTGGATCTGCTCGATGACGCCGGCCACCACGTCGGACACGCCGCGCACGCGGCCCAGCGTGTCGCGCCAGGACTGGGCCATGCGGTTGAGGGCTTCCGCCAGCTGGCCCAGCTCGTCCTTGTTGTTGCGCACCTCCGCGCGGCCGGTGAGGTCGGCCTCCGCCAGCTTGCGCGCCATGGTCATCATCGCGTCCAGCGGGTGGAGGATGAACGCGCGCGAGATGAGGAACGCCACCAGGAGGAAGAGCACCAGGCCCACGAGGAAGGCCAGCAGCACCGTGTGGCGCAGGGCCGTGAGCACTCCCTCCAGCCGGGCCCCGTCCACCACCACGACGACCTCGCCGGGCACTCCGCCCGCGAGTGTCACCGGGTCGGACACCGCCCAGGCGTCGTTGGCGAACTCCATCTGCTCCAGAGGAGGAAGGGGACGCTGCTGGAGGCGGTCCTCCAGGCCCTTCGTGAACCAGGTGGGCGGCGACGCGGGGAAGGTGGCGCGGGGCACGCCCTGGGCATCCAGCACCGCCACGACGCTGAAGTCGTCATCCAGGCGGTAGAGCCCTTCCAGGTTGGGCACTGGCTGGGTGCCCGACTGCCTGTCGACCAGGGCAATGACCTCCTTGGCCTTGTTATGGGCGTGCAGCGCCAGGCGCTCCCTCAGGTGGTTGCCCACCTGGCGGGGAACGACGAAGTAGAGCGTCCCCAGGATGACGGCCAGCGCGAGGCCGAACGAACCCAGGAGGATGCCCCGGAGACCGGGTTTCTTGAGGCGACGTGGCAAGGCCCGCGCACTGTAGGGAGGGTGGCCCATCCAGGGCAAGGAACGGACTTCCCCGCCTGCCAGGGACGGACGCTGGGTTCCCGGGAGCAGGATGCGTAAGGTCCAGGAGATGACCGCGACGCTGCTGCTCACCGACCCGCTCTTCCTCCAGCACGACGCCGGCGAGGGCCACCCCGAGTCGCCCGCCCGCTTGCGGCGCATCCTCCAGATGCTGGCGCGAAACCCCGTCGCGGGCACGGTGATGAGCCATCCCCGCTCCGCCACGGACGCGGAGATCCTGGCGGTGCACACCCCGGCACACCTGGACGCGATGGAGAAGCTGGGAGGCCGCTTCGAGCGCATCGACGAGGACACGGCGGTGTCGCCGGACAGCATCGACGCGGCGAGGCTGGCGGCGGGCGCGGCGGTGCAGGCCGTGGAGGCGGTGATGGCGGGGACGGCGAAGAACGCGTTCGCGCTGGTGCGTCCGCCCGGCCACCACGCGGAGCCGGACCGGGCGATGGGCTTCTGCCTCTACAACAACGTCGCCATCGCGGCGGAGGCCGGGCGGCGGCTGGGAGCCGAGCGAGTGCTGGTGCTGGATTGGGACGTGCACCACGGCAACGGCACGCAGGCGGCGTTCTGGGGGCGCAGGGACGTGCTCTATCAGTCGGTGCACCAGTTCCCCTACTACCCGGGCAGCGGCGCGGCGCCGGAGGTGGGGCGCGGAGAGGGCCAGGGCTTCACGGTCAACTGCGGCCTGCCGGGCGGCAACACGGACGCGGACTACGGGATGATCTTCGAAGAGCTGCTGCTCCCCGTGGCCCAGGCGTACCGGCCGGACCTGATGCTGGTGTCCGCGGGGTTCGACCCGCACCGCGCGGATCCGATTGGCGGCATGGACGTCACCGAGCGCGGCTTCGCGGCGATGTGCACCGCCGTGCGCAAGCTGGCGGAGGAGGTCTCTGGCGGGAAGCTGGCGCTGGTGCTGGAGGGTGGCTACTCGCTGGAGGGGCTGTCGAACTCCGTGCACGCGTGCATCGAGGTGCTGGCGGGGCGCGATGACAGCTTCGCGTCCGGCACCGTGAACGCGGACGCGCGGGCGGCGCTGGCGACGAGCCGCGAAGCGCTCAAGCC
The DNA here is from genome assembly GCF_003668895.1 of Corallococcus sp. AB045. NCBI lineage: Bacteria > Pseudomonadati > Myxococcota > Myxococcia > Myxococcales > Myxococcaceae > Corallococcus > Corallococcus sp. AB045. Next base: position 28,425 of record NZ_RAWN01000100.1, on the reverse strand, counting down.
CTTCTGGGCCAGCGTGCGCTGAAGACCGCTGGCGCAGGGAATGCGCGACGCGGCGTCTTCACCCGCCGCCGGACTGACGGCCTTCAATCGCGCACAGGAGCACCGCGGCGGCGATGCCCAGACGCCGATCCAGCCGGCGCTGCGTGTCCACGGAGAAGTCCAGGTCGATCTTCTGGATGAACGGGTTGAAGTGCTGCCGGAAGCTGAACACCTGCTCGCTGCCCAGGGTCCCGGTGAAGGTCTGCGGGATGAGGTTGGTGAGGAAGCGCCGCACGAGCGCCAGCAGCATGCTGTCCTCCTCCACCTTGCCCACCTCCTGCCCGTCCGCGTCCAGGATGAGCCAGGTGTCGCGCAGGATGGAGCTCAGGGCCTTGCGGCGCAGCGCGCCCACGCGCTCTCCCGTCGCCGCGTCGGTGACGTCGTAGGTGGCGCCGAAGTCCAGGATGCTGCGGGCCTGGATGGTGATCAGCTCCTCCTGCATGTCTTCCCCGCTGTAGACGCGCAGGTCCTCCTTCAGCTTGAAGGCCTTCATCTTCGAGTAGAAGGCGACGTTGCCCGCCTCGTCGTAGATGTGGAATGCGCCGCCGAAGATCTTGAAGAACTTCCGGCGGAGCATGTAGCGGGTCTGGCCGAAGCGCCCGGAGGCAAGCTCACTCCGGGGACGGGTCTGGAGGGCGGAGGACATGACTCCCTCCCTAGCGCGAAGCGGCGCGCGAGGCCAGGGACCTACGGAATGCCCTGCTGCTGCTTGCTCTTCGCCACGAGCTCATTGGCCTTGGCGTGGATGTTGTCGAACTGCGTGCGGTAGACGTCCGAGTGGCTCTTGCCCGTCTTCGCGTCCGGGACGTTCTGGCGCGCCCAGTAGCTGTCGAAGCTGGGGTCCGCGCCCTCCAGCCGCTTGCCGAACCGGTCCATCTCCTTGGGCCAGCCCTGGTTCTGGATGCCGTCCTTCATCACCTCATGGTGGCGCTTGATGCCGTCGTACTCGATGCGCTCCATGCTCTTGGCGAAGTTCTCCCGCCGGGCGGGCATGTCGCCGCCCACGTGCTGCTTGCCCAGCGCCGCGTTGACCTCGTTCTGGAAGGCGTCGCCCGTGACCTTGCTGAACTTCTTCTGCTGGGCGGCGTTCGTCATCTCGAAGGCCATGACGCCAGCGCGCTTGGGGCCCGTGAGGTCCGGCCGCAGGCCAATCTGCTTCGGGCCCGCGTAGAACATGCCGCCCTGGACCTGGTCCTTGGTGACGACATTGAGGGTCTTGCCATCGGACGCCTGCGAGGCGTCATTCGCCAGCGCCGCGTACTTCGGATTCTTCAGCATCTCCTCATGCGCCATCTTGTCGTAGGCGGCGTGCATGGAGGGGTCCGTGGGCGGCTTCTGCACCTGCTGCTGCGGCAGCGTCTCCTGGGTCCGCTGCTTCTTCGCCTGGGGCCCCTCCGCCACCGGCTTGCGGATGGGCGAGGTGAGGTCGTCGTGCTTGCGCTTCGGCGGCAGCGAGGGGCCAGAGCCTGCTTTGAAGATGCCACGGGGCATGGGGGACGCTCCTGGGAGGGGAAACGCAGGATAGCGCGAAATCCCCCTCCCGGACACACCGCGTCATGCCCCGCGCGTCAGGCCTCGCGCCGCTCGTGCTGCTTGAAGACTTCCATCTGCGCGGCCAGCGCGCGCTGGAACGCGGGCCGCGCCTCGCAGCGTTCCTTGTAGGCCTTGAGCGTGGGATGCGCGTCGAGCACGTCGGTGTGCCGCAGGATGCGCAGCACCGTGGTCATCATCAGGTCGCCCGCGGTGAAGCGACCCTCCAGGTACTCGCGGTCTCCCAGCCACGTGGCCAGCTCACCCAGGCGGTGGTGGATCTGCTTCTCCACGTCGGGCCGGTGGAGCTTCGCCCACTGGGCATCCGGCGAGAACAGGTCGATCTCCGCGAGCTGCTGGACGTAGATCTCCAGCGAGTTCAACGCCGCGAACACCCACGTGAGAGCGCGCGCCCGGCCCGCCTCATCCTTGGGGAAGAGCACTTCGCTCTTCAATGCGATGTGGACCACGATGGCGCCCGACTCGAAGAGCGTCAGGCCGTCCTCCTGGAACACCGGCACCTGCCCGAAGGGCTGCTGCGCGCGGTAGTCCGCGGACTTCTGAACCTGGGGGTCGATGAGCCGCGCCTCGTAGGGCAGGCCCGCCTCCTCCAGCGCCCACCGCACCCGGAGGTCACGAACCACGCCCTGCGCGAACGGCGGCACCCACTTGAATGCACTGACGGTGATCATGCGCGGCAGCCTCGCGCCAGTCCGGCAGGCATGACCACCATCATGCATGACGCATGTCGCCGGAGTGACTGGACGGATGCGCCACTGCCGTCCCTCTCCACGAGACGATGCTCCTGTCGGGTCGGGTGGCCATTTCGTACGCATGGGCACCCCATGGCTCACCTGCGCCAGCTCCGTCGTCGCTTCGCCGCGGGGCTATGACGGGACGCGCCTGAAGAAGGACCTGGGTGGGCGCGCTCACGGTGACGTGCCGCACATCCCGGAGGGCATGGCCTACGCGCGGCTCGCGGGGATGCCTCCGCAGGCGGCTCTGTACTCCACCCCTGCGGCGCTGGCGTTGGATGCGCTGTTCGGCAGCTCATCATCACGGTGTCCGCCAGCGTGTCGGTGCTCTCCGCCGCCACGGTGGGCGCGATGGCGCAGCAGGGCACGCCGCGCTTCGTGGCGCTCACGTGCGCGGTGGCGGTGCTGGCGGGCGTGCTGAAGCTGGGGCGAGTGCCTGGGACGCTGGACCTGGCGGCCACGCAGCGTGAGTCCTCCGCCATCACCCTGCCCGGCCTGGACGTCTTCCGGCCGGAGGAAGGGCTGTTCTTCGCCAACGCCACGTCGCTGCGGGACGAAGTGCTGAAGCGAGTGCCCGACGCGAAGGTGCCGGTGCGCGAGGTGTTGCTAGACATGGAGCTGACGGATGACCTGGACGTGCCGGGCGCCGACATACTGGCGGGCTGCACGAGGACCTGTCGAACCGGGGCATCACGTTGTCACTGGCCCGGGTGCATGCGCCGACGCTGCGGCTGCTGGAGCGCACGGGCGTGCTGGCGATGGTGGGACGGGAGAATGTCCATCCGCACGTGCGTGGAGGCGTGGATGGCCTGTACCTGGTGCGCTCGCGCGTGGACGAAGCGGGCGCTGCTGCACGGCGAGGAGCGGCACAGAGAGTACCTGCTCATCCGGCTGGATGAAGCGGACACGCGTATGCGTGAGCTGCTGCGGAGCCTGCCGCATCCACCGGCCGATGACGACTCGCGGGGGCCCGTGCACTGAAGGGCTCGGCTGGTACTTTTCGACGGTCCCCTCCTCGAAAGAACGTGGCCATGCAGGGTCGAGCCGCCATCGCGCTTCTGCTTCTTCTGTCGGCTTGCGCGTCGTCAACGCCGGCTCCGCGCGGTTCCGCGGCCGGGAGCACGCGTATCACCAACCTTCAGCGGGCCGCGAAGCTGCCCTGGACGGATGAGGGACGGTGCGTCGTCCAGGAAGCATCCCGCCCCTGGGCCGAGGTGGTGGAGCGGTGCTTCACAGCGCTGGACACCGACCGGGTCCGGTTTCGCGACACGACGGGACAGTGCACCGTGGCCTCCGCGGACGCGGCGGCGCTGGGAATTGGGGTTTGCGTCCTGGCCGCGCCGGAAATCGTCGTGGGCGCGGTGATTGTCGTCGGCATCGTGGTGGTCGCCGTCGCCATCAAGGAAGAGCTGGACGCGTATGAGTTCCGCCAGCTCTATCCGGAGGAGGTGAAGCCCACGATGGGAACGATGGTCGCGCCTCGGGAGACCGTGGCGAAACGAAAGCCGCAGCCAGAGCCCTCGGGCCAGGACCTGCTCCCGCCACTTCCGCCCAGGCACCGCAGGCGCCCCTCCCGCTGCGAGCCCATCCCCGTGCCGCACAGAGGCGGAGACGACGAGCACAACAAGTGCGCGGATCGCATCCCGCCGAACCGGTTTCCCGGCATGGATGCGCTCGTGGATGGGAAGCACTTCGATGCGTTACAGGTCGGCGTGCCCGTGCTGTGGGAGATCAAGACCGACCAGTTCGACACCTACAGTGACTACCTTCAGAACCAAGTTGCTGACGATCAAGCGGAGGAAATGCGAAACGAGCGCACCATCGCGAACGCCTGCGGATACAACTTCGTTGTCGGAGTAAGCACCCCGGAGCATAAAGAAGCGCTGCTTCTCCGGGAGTCCTCACTTCAGATTGTCGTGACTGGATGTAAACGATGACGGCACGCTCGCGGCTCCACTTCACGGTCTACGCTCCTGCATTTGCGCAAGATGACGACCGCTCGCTCGCGGTTGCCCGCGGAATGGAACAGGCACTCGCCGGCTTGAGCATGGCGTGGAGAATCTCCAAGGAAGGCCACCCCATCGCACTGCCACAGCGTGACGCATGGCTCGCGGAGGCGGCGAAGCGTCGGAAGTTCCCGCTGCTCTGCAACGGAGACGAGAGCTACCCGATAACGGTCAGTGGGCTGGAAACCCCAGCGAGCCATGCCCCTGGCGCTCGGCCGTTGCTCGACGTCCACGCGAGTCTTCCACTGGATGCGCGCATCATCGAGAACGCCACGAACATGCTGGCGGGCATCGCAGAGAGTGCGAGGGGGTTCTGGGGGCATGCGTCTCAGGGGAGCTTCGGTGTGGAGATCTCCGAGCAACTGCGTCGCTCCGCGAATGCGCCGAAGCTGTCCCCCCGGGGACTCCCCATGCTGGAAATGCCATGGCACCTTCGCTCTCCAGCCATTCCGCATTACCTCGGGTGGCTGAACTACTGGTCCGAAGCCGCCGCGCAGGCCATCGGTTTCCCGGACGCTGCTCGCGACGCGGAGCTGCTGTCTCACTCACGGCGCACGCCTGCTGGCGGATGGGTGGTCCAGCTCACGGAGGCCCCTCTCGATTACGACAACCCCGAGCACATCGAAGCACTCCGGCGGGCCTACGAGCGGTTCCCCGCCATTGGTGGACGCGACTCACGCTGAGCCCTGGAGCTGCCTCCTGGGTGCCCGCCTGCCTCTGCCTCCTGGAACGATGCCCGGGCCGACTTCTGTGAACACCTCGTGCCCAGGAGGTCTCGCATGGCAAGCAAGGCAAAGCCCTCGGGCAACGGACATGGGAAGCAGACGAAGCAGAAGCCCAACATCCTGGTCATCTGGGGAGATGACATCGGCTTCTGGAACATCAGCGCCTACAACCAGGGGATGATGGGCTACCGCACGCCCAACATCGACCGCATCGCGAAGCAAGGCGCGATGATGACGGACTGCTACGGCCAGCAGAGCTGCACCGCGGGCCGCGCGGCGTTCATCACTGGCATGAACCCGCTTCGCACGGGGCTCACCACCATTGGCATGCCCGGCGCGAAGTACGGCCTGCAGGACTCCGACCCCACCATCGCGGAGATGCTCAAGCCGCTGGGCTACACCTGCGGCCAGTTCGGCAAGAACCACCTGGGCGACTCCAATCCCTACCTGCCCACCAACCACGGCTTTGACGAGTTCTTCGGCAACCTCTACCACCTCAACGCGGAGAACGAGCCGGAGTGCCCGGACTACCCCAAGGACCCGTCCTTCAAGGCCCACTTCGGGCCTCGCGGCGTGCTGCACAGCTGGGCCACGAACCGCAAGGACGTCACCGAGGAGCCGCGCTGGGGCATCGTGGGCAGCCAGCGCATCGAGGACACCGGTCCGCTCACCACGAAGCGCATGGAGACGGTGGACGGTGAGTTCCTGAAGGGGTCGCTGGACTTCATGGATCGCGCCGTGAAGGACGGCAAGCCGTTCTTCCTCTGGCACAACACCACGCGCACGCACGTCTGGACGTTCCTCCAGGAGAAGTACCGGAACGCCACGGGCTACGGCCTCTACGCGGACGCGATGCGGGAGCTGGATGACATCGTCGGGGTGCTCCTGGCCAAGCTGGATGAGCTGGGCATCGCGGACAACACCCTGGTGGTCTTCTCCACCGACAACGGCGTGGAGAAGATGGGCTGGCCGGACGGTGGCAACAGCCCGTTCCGCGGGGAGAAGGGCTCCACGTGGGAGGGCGGCGTGCGGGTGCCGTGCCTGGTGCGCTGGCCGGGCGTGGTGGAGCCGGGGCGCGTCATCAACGACATCTTCGCGCACGAGGACTGGATGCCCACGATGGTGGCGGCGGCGGGCGGCCCCACGGACCTGGTGGAGAAGTGCAAGCACGGCCACAAGGTGGGGCCCAAGACCTTCCGGGTCCACCTGGACGGGTATGACCAGAACGGGCTCCTGGCCGGTACGGAGGAGGGCCGCCGGAACGAGTTCATCTACGTGCTCGACAGCGGCGACCTGGCGGCGGTCCGGTACAAGGACTGGAAGATCATCTTCAGCTACCAGGACGGCGAAGGCCCGGACATGTGGTTCAGCGGCAAGCGCTTCAACCCATCGTGGCCCTACCTCATCAACCTGCGCTCGGACCCGTTCGAGTACGGGCCCCACTCCGGCCTGTACACATCCTGGTACGGCGAGCGCATGTTCACGTTCGTCCCCGCGCAGATGCTGGTGAAGCAGTTCGCGGAGAGCCTCATCGAGTTCCTGCCCAGCCAGGCCCCGGGCAGCCTGAGCATCGGGCCGATGAAGGCGCGCGTGAAACAGCAGATGGAGGAGGCGCGCAAGAAGAAGGAGGAGCCCAGCATCAGCGACCAGGTCATGTCCCTGGCCGATGACGTGGAGCACTTCATCCACCGCTTCCAGCAGTCGCACCACTAGCCGTCCGGGGCGTCGGGCCGTGGAGCGCCCAATCCTCCACTGCCCGACACCCGTCCTGTTCCCGGGTGCGAGTGTCATTCCGCCCACCGGGCCGGATGTTCTCCGTTGGAGGACTTCAAGCCATGCACCGGAATGACAGCCTCGACGCCACTGCCAACGCGGAGCCCACGGACACCGCCGCGCGCCCCGGCCGTGCTCCCTTCCCGGACATGGTTTGGATTCCCGGTGGCACGTACTGGATGGGCTCCGACCATCACTATCCGGAAGAGGCCCCTGCCCATCAGGTGACCGTCTCCGGCTTCTGGATGGACCGCTTCACCGTGACGAACGAACAGTTCGCCCGCTTTGTCGAAGCCACCGGCTACGTCACCGTCGCCCAGCGCCCGCTCAATCCCGCGGACTACCCCGGCGCGACACCGGAGACGCTCGTCCCCGGCTCGCTCGTCTTTCGAAAGGCCCAGGGCCCCGTGGACCTGGGCAACGTGGCCAACTGGTGGAGCTATGTCCCCGAGGCCTGCTGGAAACACCCCGAAGGCCGCCGCTCCTCCGTGAAACACCGCCGCGACCACCCCGTCGTCCACATCGCCTATGAAGACGCGGAGGCCTTTGCCACCTGGGCCGGCATGACGCTCCCCACCGAGGCGGAGTGGGAGCGCGCTGCTCGCGGTGGACTGGACCGCAACGAGTTCTGCTGGGGCAATGAGCTCACCCCGAACGGCGAACACCTGGCCAACACCTGGCAGGGCTACTTCCCGTGGCAGAACCTCCGCGAAGACGGCCACGACGGCACCTGCTCCGTCGGCGCCTTCCCGCCCAATGGCTACGGCCTGCATGAGATGGCCGGCAACGTCTGGGAATGGACCGCCGACTGGTACCAGGAGCGCCACCAGGGCAACAAAGGCAAGGCGTGCTGCATCCCCGTCAACCCGCGCGGCCCCTCCACCGCGAAGGGCAGCCAGGACCCCTTCACGCCCGCCATCACCATCCCGCGCCGCGTCCTCAAGGGAGGCAGCCACCTGTGCGCGCCCAACTACTGCCGCCGCTACCGCCCCGCCGCGCGCTCGCCCCAGGCCGTGGACAGCGGCGCCAGCCACATCGGGTTCCGCTGCATCGTGCGCCCGTAGCCGCTACGCGCTGCCGGCGCTGGGAGGAACCGACGAGCCGCGGTCCACGAGGTCGCTCGGCGGCACCACGACCGTGGCGAACATCAGCCCCAGCACCAACTGGAGCGCCACCAGCAGCACATTGAACAGCCGCGGGTCCTGCGCGCCCGCGGTGCCCTCTCCGAGCAGCGCGACGATGGCTTCCGTGCCGATGAAGCCCGGCGCCAGCTGCAACATCCCCGGCATGATGACCGTCATGGGCATCCGCTCCTTCCCGCGCCCGTAGAGCAGCCCCGCCACGCCCAGCACGAACGCGGACACCAGCGGGCTGCCCCGGTCCCCGAACAGCATCTTCGTCAGCTCCTGCGTCCCGTAGGCGAGCAGCACGCCGCCGACAATCCACGCCGCGTCGCGCGGCCGCCCGGACATGCACACCGACAGCGCCACCCCGCCCACCGCCACCACGATGAACGTCAGGAGCAGCGGCAGCGCGTGCTGCTCGAAGGGCGGCGGCAGCGGCCCGCCGAAGCGCCAGAGCGTCCCCGCCGCCGCGATGCCCACTCCCAGCATCAGGAAGCGCAAGAGGCCGTACATGAGCCGGGACAGGCCCGCCTCCACCGCCTCCAGGGCCAGCTCCAGCGAGCCCAGCGTCACCACCATCGCGGGCACCAGCAGCGTCACCCCGCCGAACAGCGCCCGCACGGCGTTGAAGGGCGGCAGGAGGAGCGTGAGCCCGAGCGCCACCAGCGTCCCCAGGAACGCGGCGAGGAAGCTCTTCTGCAAGTCCACCCGATGCGAGTTCAGCGTGCCGAAGTGGATGACACCCGCGCTGAGGCCCACGAAGAAGGCCGCGAGCATCTCCCACCACGCCCCGCCCACTCGCGCCGCCACCGCCGCGCCGTAGACGCCGTAGGCCACGAACACGAGCCACTCGGGATACAGCGCGTGCGGGGTCAGGATGCGGTCCAGCTCCGCGCGGGCCTCGGGCAGTCGCACGCGCCCTTCGGAGATGGCATCCGACAGCCGGAGGAGCGCCGCGGCCCGGCCCAGATTCCAGTGCGGGGTGAAGGGCAGCCTCTCGAAGACCACGTGCGGGCGCCGCGATGACACCACCTCCGTCATCGCCAGGCTCTGGAGCGTGAAGACCTGCACGTCCATTCCCCACGCCTTCGCCACCTGGCGCACGCGCGCTTCCACCAGCAGCGACGGCTGGTAGGCCAGGTGCAGCGCCTTCGCCAGCTCTAGCAGGAAGGCGGAGGCAGCATCCTCGTCCACCGCGCCGCCGTGCTCCCGCGTCATGGGGAATCCGCCTTGGGGGCTTCGTCCACGCTGCCCTTGCCGCTGGTGGCCTGCGTGTCCTTGAACGAGAAGCTGGCGCCGATCAGCAGCGTGGCCTGGAAGTAGCGGACGTCCAGGGTGCGCATGGGGGCGGTCAGGCCCAGTTGCTGGAACGTCTCCGCGAGGCGGTCGGTCTGCTTGCTTCCCCACGCCAGGTTGCCGCCCAGCGTGAAGCGTGAGCGGCCCAGCAAGAAGTGGATGCCCGAGGCGACGTGGTACAGGTCCCAGCCGCCGAGCAGCGCGTTCGTCCCCGGCGTCGAATCCAACGCGCTGAAGTCCGTGTGACCGCTCAGATACACCCGCACCCGCTCCCCCAGCGCCTGCTCCACGCCCAGCGCCCCGTTCAGCAAGGGCTTGAGCGCGAAGTCGTAGCCGCCGTTGATGGTCTCGGTGGTGCCGCGCGGCACGATGGGCTCGGCGTCCACCAGGGAGAGGGACGAGACGCGTGCGTAGCCCTCCAGGGACGCGTACACCGCGGTCGACTCGCCGAAGCTCCGGCTGACCCCGAACGCCGCGGACCAGGAGTTGCGGAAGTGCGCCGGCAGGTCCTCCTGGAAGTTGAACACGGGCGCGGGAGCGTTCGAGTCCACTCCCTGGGATTGGACGGCGCGCTCGTACCCCACCGAGCCCCGGCCCCACAGCGCCAGGCTCGGCGTCGTCACGGCGAGCCCCACGGCCCAGGGGCCGTGCTGGTAGCTGGCGCCCACCTTCAACAACACCCGGACGTGGTCGAACTCCAGGTCGCGGCCCAGCGTCGCCAGCAGCTGCTGGCCGGCGGCACCGGAGCCCTGCGCCAGCGTCTGGAAGCGCAGCTCCTGACGCCGGGTCGCGACGAACGGCGTCAGCCCCAGGCCCAGGTGCTCCGTGACGGGGTAGGCCCAGGAGAGGCCCGTCCAGAACTCGCTCACGGTCTGGTCCAGGCGCACGTCCGTGGACAGCAGGTCCAGGCCCTGCACGCCGGCCAGGTCCGTGCCCAGCCGCGTGCCTCGCGACTGCAGACTGTAGGAGAAGCCCTGGCGCGTGAGCAGCGAGTAGGCCATCCGGGACTTCCCCAGGAACCCGAAGCGCAGCGAGCCGGCGATCAACGACGGCAGCACGTCCACGTTGGAGTCGGTCAGGTCTTGCCCCGTGCCCTGCCCGTCCTTCACGCTCACGCGCACGTATTCCCACACGCTGCCGGTCAGCTCCAACTCCGGCGCGCCCAGGAGCGCGAGCGCGCCGGGGTTGTAATAGGCGGCGCTGATGTCGTTCGGGTTGCCCACGAAGGAGCCGCCCAGCAGCCACGCCCGGTTGCCGAACTGCCGCGTGGTGTAGTGCGCGTCCTGCGCCAGCGCCGTCACGGACACGAGCAGTCCCAGCACCGCGCCCGTCACGGCGCCACCTCGGGCCCTGGATTGGATTGGCGTCATGGCGTCAGTGCACCTGTGGCGAGGAGACGGGCTCGCCGCCAACGGCGGTCCGCGCGTCGTCTCGCGATTCGAGGTAGGCGCGAACGGCCGCGCCCACGGTGGGAAAGAGCCGGTCCTCGCCAATCCGCGCGGCCAGCCCCGAGCGCTTCAACGTCCGGCGCATCGGCGCGCGCGCCTGGGCCACGGCGAAGACGAGGCCTTCGTCCGTGAGCTCGTGGCGCACCTGCTCCAGGCTCTCCGCGGCGGTGATGTCCAGGTCGAACACGGAGGACGCGTCCAGCACGAACCACTGCACCGGGTGGCGCGAGTCAGCCACCAGCCGGCGCACCTGTTCGCGCAGGAAGCGGGCGTTGGCGAAGAAGAGGGGCGCGTCGAAGCGGTAGACGACGAGGCCGGGAATCGTCTCCGCGTCCGCGTGGCCCTCCACGTCGTGCCAGCCGGGCATGCCCTCGCGCTCGCCCAGCACGGCGTCGTGCGGGTGCGCCGCGCGGCGGATGAGGTCCACCAGCGCCAGCGCCACCGCGATGAGGATGCCCTGGAGGATGCCCAGGAAGAGCACGCCCAGCGTCGTCACCACCGCGAGCACCGCCTCCACCGGCCGCACGCGCCAGAGCCGGAGGAGGGGCTTCACCTCCAGCAGGTACACCGCCGCGACGATGACGATGGCCCCCAGTGTCACCAGGGGCAGCTTCGCCAGCAGCGGCGTGAGGAACAGCGAGAACACCAGCACCACCCCGGCCGCGCCCACACCGACCAGCTGCGTGCGTCCCTTCATGGACACGTTGACCGCCGTGCGTGAGTCGCTGCCCGTCACCGGGAAGCCCTGGGTGAGGCCGGTGAGCAGGTTGGCCGCCGCCTGGCCGAAGAACTCCTGATGGGTGTCCAGCCGGTAGCCGAAGCGGTCCGCGTAGATGCGGCCCGCGAGCACGGAGCTGGCGTAGTTCACCAGCGCGATGCTGAAGGCCGCCGGAAGGAGCGTGCGCACGTCCTCGAAGCGCCACGAGGGCAGGCCGAAGGCGGGCGCCGCCGCGGCGATGGGCCCCACCACCTTCACGCCGCCGTGCTCCAGTTGGAACGCCCAGGTCACCAGCGTGGTGAGCACCACCATCACCAGCGGCGCGGGCCACCGAGGCAGGAAGCTGCGCATGGCCACCAGCGCCGCGACGATGGCCAGCCCCAACAGCAGCGTGGGCACGTGCGTGCGGCCCACGTTCGCCGCGACCTCATGCAGCTGCCCCGCGAACTGGTTCGCCCTGCGCTCCAGCCCGAACATCCGGGCCAATTGGCTGCCGATGATGATGAGCGCCGCGCCGTTGACGTAGCCGATGAGGATGGGCCGCGACAGGAAGTCCGCCAGCGCCCCCGCGCGGCACAGCCCGCCCAAGAGGCTCACCCCGCCCACCATCAAAGCGAGGAGCGCCGCCAGGGACGCCAGCCGCTCCGGTCCTCCGCCCGCCACCACCGGGCCCAGCGCCGTCGCGGTGAGGATGGCCGCGCCCGCCTCCGGCCCCAGCAGCAGGTGGCGCGACGGACCGAACAGCGCGTACGCCAGCATCGCGAAGACGCCCGCGTACAGCCCCGCCACGGGACGCACGCCGACAATCTGCGCGTAGGCCAGCCCCTGGGGAATGAGCATCGTGCCCACGGTGAGCGCGGCCAGGAGGTCCCCGCGCAGCCACCGCCGCTCATAGGTCCGCGCCTGCTCGACGCCCGGGAGGAACCGGCTCAGGTCATGGACGGCCGTGACCGCGGTGCGCTTCATGGCCCTTCCCCCGTGCTCCTGGCCTCCTGGACGCAAGGAAGGGTGGAGGCCCTCGGGCCTCACGGCATCACCCACGCGGGTGCGTTGCGCGCATCGGCTTCACGACAGGGAAGGGCTCACGTGCCCGCGGAGGCCCGCCTGCCCGGCGGCAGGGACGGCCCGCCGCCACGCTCGGACGCCTGGTGGCGCTGGTTCCAGAGCAGGTACGGCAGCATGGCCAAGGTGCGGATGAAGAGGTACAGCCCCATGACCCCCAGCAGGCTCTTCATGGGATAGGTGCTGCCTCCCAGGCAGAGGGCGAAGGCGGGGTTGCCGAAGACGGCGGAGATGGCCAGCGCCGTGCGGTCCTCGGGCCGGGGCCGGCCGGCGATGTGGCCCAGGGCCGTGGACCCCAGCGTCACCACCCCCATCGCGATGAACACCCAGACGTGGAGGCGCTTCAACAACGGGAAGCTGGCCACGACCAGCGCCAGCGCGGCCATGGCCACGGCGACGTTGAAGTAGAGCTTCACCGGCTTGTGCAGCCGGTGCGCCCAGGCGGGCGCCACCTTCTGGATTCCGATGCCGAGCGCGAAGGGCACGAGGAACGGGAGGATGACCCGCTCCAGGAGCACTCCATAGGGCGGCGACTGGATGGCCACGGGGAACAGCCGCTCCAACAGGTTCAAGGACAGCGGCATCAACAGGATGGCGATGAGCGACAGGGTGATGGACAGCGCCAGGGCCAGCGACAGGTTGCCCTTCTGCTGCGACACGACGTTGAGCGCCATGGGCAGCCCCGGGCAGAAGGCCATCAGCGCGATGACGCCCGCCGCGACGGGGGCGAGGGGCAGCACCTTCACCACGATGAGGGACAGCAGCGGCACGCCGACGAGGCACACCCCCAGCCCTCGCGCGAACGCCGGCTGCCTCACGCCGTGGCCCAGGTCCGCCAGGCGCCACGACAGGCCCTGCGACAGACCGAGCGCGAGGATGAAGGTCGAAATCATCAGCTTGATGAAGGCGTGCAGGGCGTCCATCAGCGTCCCTCCTCCGGGAAGATGTGCTTCCAGTCCTGGCGCATGCTGACCACGGTCCAGCCGCCCTCGCGCGCGGCCTTCAGGGACGCGTCGTTCTTCTCCTGGTAGGCGAACTCGCGCTCCGCGTCGTCGTGGTTGATGAGCAACGAGAAGCCGGGGCGGGGCTGCTCCTTCGTGTACTGGAGCATCTGGATGTCGCCGCCCGACCGGACATTGCCCGCCGCGAACACGGGCCGCCGCCCGATGTGCTGCTCGATTCCCACCGGCTTGCCGGCCTTGTCGTTGAGGTGGTCCAGGCGGGCCTCGCGCCGCAGCACCGGGTGGCCGTTCCCTTCGTCGAACTTTTCTTTCAGGCGGCTGCCGATGACCTGCTGGGGTGGGATGCCGTAGGTGTCCTCGGAGACGACGCGCATGAAGTCGGCACCGCCGCCCGAGGAGATCCACGTCTGGAAGCCATTGGCGCGCAGGTACTGGAGCAGCTCCAGCATGGGCGCGTAGGCAAGCTGCGTGTACGGCACGCCCAGCTTCGGGTGGCGTGCGGTCTGGAAGAAGGCGCGGGCCTCGCGGGCGAACTCGTCCTGCGTCTTGCCCGCCAGGGTGGCGGCGACCCGTTCCATCAACTGGGGCTCCTCCATGGACGACAGCAGGGCCACGTCCCCTTCCAGCACGGCCTTGAAGGGCTGCCGCTTCGCGAGCGACGCGTCCTCCTTCACGGCCGCCTTGACCTGCTCCAGCAGGAAGGCGCCCTGCACGACGGGCTGCTCCTGCCAGAGCGTGCCGTCGTTGTCGAAGGTGGCGATGCGCTCCTCCGGGGGGATGTAGCCAGGGCCGCCCTCGGTGGTGGCACGGGTGACGAAGTCGAGGATGGACTGCTTCACCGGACCGTCACTCCAGGACGGCAGCGGATCCGCCGCCAATGCCTGGAGGGGAACGGCGGCCAGCAGTGCCAGCGCCCACGGCAGGCAGGTCGGGCCCTTCCACGTGCGTCGCATCACGGGCGCCTCCTGTCCGGTGCAATCCCAGACATGAGGTTGGGAACGCGGAAGTCATTCCACAACGCGGCATGGAGGGCGCGGGAGGAGGGCCCGCTGTGCCCGGCCGTCGGAGAGGAGGCGACGTCTGGCGAAGGGGGAAACGGCGCGGCACAGGCCCCCCATGAGTCCAAGCAGCAAGCAACGCGTTCGGACTCCCGCCATCAAGTCCTCCCCCTGCCTGTGCCGCGCCCGGGGATGAAGCTGGTGAGGAAGTGGAGGCGGTCGCCACGGAACGCGGGTCGCACGGGGATGTCCTCTGACGCGGGACCGTGCCTGCTGTCACACGAGTTCGCGGCGGCGCAGGGCGCGCCACTCCGCGGCGGCGAGGACGACGAGCACGAGCACCAGCAGCAGGAATGAGCCACGCCAGTGCCTGCCTGGGATGCCGCCCACGTTGACGCCCAGCAGGCCGGTGATGAAGGACAGGGGCAGGAAGACGCCGGAGATGATGGTGAGCATGTAGAGGATGCGCTGGCTGCGGGCGTCCTGCCGGGACTTGACGTCCTCGTGGAGGATGCGGGCTCGCTCCACCAGGGCGTCCATCTCCTTGAGGGCGCCGCTGGCCCGCTCGGCCATCTGGCGCAGCTCCAGTTCCTGGGCGCGCACCCACTTCACGGTGAGCAGGCTGACGCGCAGGATGGCGTCGCGGACCAGGGAGACGAAGCGGCGCTGCTCCACGAGGGTGCGGCGCAGCCGGCGCAGGTCCGTCGGTATGTCGCCGGAGGCCTCGCGGCGCTCCTCGAAGCGGGTCTCCAGGCCAGACAGGGTGTCGTCCAGTTCGGTGGTGCGCAGCGCGGTCGTGGAGAGCGCGGTGGTGGCGAAGGCGAGGAAGAGGTCCGAGCCACGAGGCCCCCGGCCATGGGTGAGCTGGTCGCGGACGGTCACGATGGCGGGCAGGGCCGGAGGCGCCACGGTGACGCAGCGGTCCGCCGTCATCCAGGCGCGCAGCTGACGCGGGGACGACACGTTGGTGGGCGCGGAGTCCGGATGCAGCAGCAGCAGGACGAGCTCGTTCTCATTGAGCACGTCGATGCGCACGCGGCCCGTGTCGGCCAGGAGCGGATCACGCACCTGGGGAGGCAGGTGGAAGACGGCCTCCAGCACACGGGGCAGGTCCGGCAGGTCCGGAGGCAGGTGGACCCAGAGCATGCCATCCGAAGCCCGCCAGCTCCGCGTCTCCGCCAGGGTGAGCGAGCGTGCACCGCCGCTGCCGTCCAGGAGCAGCGCGAAGGCGTTCTCGAACCCGTCCATGGAAGGAAGGTGGCGATCGAGTGCCCCTGACGCAGCGTCAGAGAACAGCTCGCTCCTTACGCGTGGCGCCAGCGAGAGGACAACACTGTCAGCGCCACGAGCGCGCTGCCTGCTCCCGCGAGCGCCATCAGAGGCCTGCGCAGCCGCTCCCCCAGGGCCTCCAGCGCTCCGGCCGTGACCGCCCGGCTCGTGCGCCGCACGAGGTCCTGGTTGCGTGGAGCCGCTCGCCAGCGGAGCTCCTCCTGCGTGAGCGCGCTCCCCGCTCCCCGGACGGTCGCCGCCGCGGTGCGCTCGGCGAGCTTCGCCAGGGATGCGCCCAGCGCCTCCCCGGAGGCCACCGGATTCGTCGCCAGCTCCTCGTGGAGGCCCGCCGCCAGCCCCCGCACCAACCCCTGCCCTGCCTGCTCCACCAACCCCAACAGCCAGGCGGAGTCCTCGCGCAGCGTGGACTCGACGCCCAACACCAGGCCCCGGCCCACCTTCGAGGCCACCTCCTCCCCCAATGGCACCACGCCGCGCGCGTCCTCCAGGATGGCCGGAAGGCAGTCATGCAGCTGCTCCGTGGCCGCCTTCACCACGCCCCGGGCCATCACCTGGGAGCGCTCGCCCGGCGTGCGGATCTCATCCGTGCGGGAATGGGCGAACGTCACCACTTCGTCGAAGAGGTGGTTGAGCCTCACCATGAAGCCGTGGAGCGGCAGGCCCCCGTCATTCCACTCCTTCTCCAACGCCTTCAGCGCCCCCTCCATGGCCGCAGCCGCCAGCACCTCGGTCGCTCCCGCCGACGCTCCAGGTTCACGCTCGGCGGCCTCGTGTGCCATGCGGCTCAGCACCGTGAGCAGGTCCTGGAGCAAGGTGTGCAACTGACCGTCGCCGTCGGGTGCCTCCTCGCGGAGCCCTTCGGCCGTGCCACGCACCACGCCGGTCGCGATCTCGGTCGCCACCATGCGCTGCAGCGACAACGTCAGGTTGCGCAGCGCCTCGATGGGTCCCGCACGGCCCGCGATTCCCATCGGCACACCCGTCCTTCCACAGGGGGTTCCCCAGGAGGATGAGAACGCCTGTGCGCCGGGGCAATGACATCCAGCCACGCCCTCCGCACGCCACGCCGCTCCCCTGCTGGTTGTCCCCTGCCCGCCGCGTCCCGCTCATCTTCGACCTGTGCGCGGATCCGCTGGAGCGCTCCGAGGACTCCGTCGGCTACTTCTCCTGGATGATCGACCGCGCGTTCGTCCTGGTACCCGCGCAGGCGGTCGTGGGCCGGTTCCTGGCCACCTTCCGGGAGTTCCCGTCGCGCCAGCACCCGTCCACTGAGGGCGGCCCGGCGCGAAGGTGCGGCCTACGCCTTCGCGCCGCGCGCGGGCTTGGGCATCAGGTCCTTCCAGAGGCCCGAGTACTTCTTGCGGTACTTCGGGTCCTCCTCCAGCTCGATGAGCGAGAAGGCCAGCGGAGGCAGCGCCGGGTCCGGCGTGGCGTCATGCGTCTTCCGCAGGACCTCCAGGATGTCGTAGCGGATGAGCGTCCCGTTCTTCTCCGTGGCGCACTCCTTGAAGCGCTTCTTCAGCTTGTCCACCACCGCCTTGCGCAGGGCATCGCTCGCCGTGGCCACGCGCCAGAGGCACTGGAGCGAGTGCCGCGCGGTGACGAACTTCTCGTCCTTCGTCGCCGCGATGAGCCGGTCCAGGTCCTTGGGCATCCGCCCTTCGGTGTCGCTCTTGGCCAGGTTCGCCAGCACCTGCGCGGCGATGGCGCGCTGGTGGTTGTCGCCTTCCTTCAGCAGCGCCAGCAGCCCGTCCCAGACCTCGGCGGCCCAGGCCACCTTCGCCTGCGTCACCTCCATCACGTGCCGAAAGGAGGCATAGCGGGAGTCGGCGTCATCGCTGCTCAGGTTGGCGAAGTGGTCCCGGGTGGACTGGTCCATGGACGGTGTTTCTAATCCATCTTCGCGAGGAAACACGCCTTGTGCGTCCCGGGAGTATGAGTCATCCAGGGCCCCTTCCCGGAACCTCGCGACATGACCGTCTCCCCTTCCCCGGACGTGCAGGACGCAGCCCCTAGCGGCAGGCGCTGGCGCCGCGTCGCCCTGTGGGCCTTGGTGGCGGTGGCGGTGCTGGAGGTCGCCATCAACGTCGCGCTCAACACGGGCGTCACCCAGGCCATCATGGGCCGCGCGACGGACCGCACGCAGCTGACGTGGCAGCGCGCGTGGTGGCTGTGGCCCGTGGGCCGGCTCCACCTGCAGGGCTTCACCCTCACCCAGCAGGACTCGGATGTCTGGTGGAGGGTGGAGGTGGACGCGCTGGAGGCGGGCATGTCCCTCACGGGCCTGCTGCGCAAGCGCGTGGACGTGGACGGCATCGACGGGCACGGCGCCAGCTTCCACCTGGAGCCGTCCGGCGCGCCCGAACAACCGTCCGAATCGAGCAGCAAGCCCTGGGTCATCCACCTGAAGGACGTCACGCTGCACGAAGTGCGTGAGCTGGACTTCAGCCGCGTGCGCTTCGTGGGCGCGCTGGACGTCACCGGCACGCTGAACCTCCAGTCCCGCGAACGGCTCCAGGTGGACCTGCCCTCGGTGCGCGTGGCCGAGGGCTTCATCGAAGTGGACGGCAAGCGCGTGGCGCGGCTGGAGTCGCTCGACTCGCGCGCCCGGCTCGACGCGCCCTTCCGGACAGACAAGGGCTACGACCTCTCCCAGGCCCTGGGCGGCCAGGTGAAGACGCGCATCGACGTGCTGCCGCTGGACTGGATCAACGACCTGCTGGGCGAAAGCGCCCCCGTGTCGCTGCGCGGCGGCGCGGGACGGGTGGACCTGGACGTGCGCATGGAGCGCAACACGCTGGAGCCGGGCAGCCAGCTCAAGGCCTCCGGTGAGGCGCTGGATTTGAGAGCCGGGCCCATGCGCGTCCGGGCTCCGTGGAGCCTCCAGGCGTCCATGGACGCGGAGCCGAAGGGACAGCCGTCAGGCTCGCTGCGGCTGGCCTTCGCGCCCGTGCACGTGTCGGGCCCCAAGGGCCACGACCTGGACGTGCCGGAGGTCGCCCTCACCGTGCAGGCCCGGCGGCGTGAAGGTCAGCCCGGCCTGGACCTGAAGCCCGAGCTGCGCGTGGCGAAGAGCAAGCCCCTGGACCTGCGCGTGCTCAATCCGTGGCTGGGCCAGACACTGGAAATCGACTCCGGCCACGTGACGGTGCGCAGCGAGGAGCCGTCCAAGGGCGCGAAGGCGCGCAACGCCCTGGAGCTGCGCATGGACACGGACCTCGTCTCCGGACGCATGGGGCCCAACAAGGTCCTCCTGCGCGCGGAGGTGGAGGTGGATGCACGTCACCTGTCCTGGGACATGACGGAGCTGGGCCTGAGCGGGACGACGCTGCGGCTGAGAGACGTGTCCTCCAACGGCAACGTGCCCATCCGCGCCTGGAGCGGGAACTTCACCCTGCCGCGCGCCAGCCTCTCCCTGTCCCCCACGGTGCTGAAGGCGCGCTTCGCAAGCCAGCTCACCGACACGCAGCCCATCGTCGCGCTGATTACTTCGTCCAAGAAGCTGCCCGGCTTCCTCACGTCCCTGCTCAACATCCCCAAGGTGGAGGTGACGGGGCAGGTGCAGATCGACGAGCGCGGACTCCAGCTGCGCGAGCTGAAGGCGAAGGGCGAGAGCTTCTCGCTCGAAGGCCACCTGGACCTCGTGCAGGGCAACATCACGGGCGCCCTGCTGGCGTCGCTGGGCGCGGTGACGGGCGGCATCGAGCTGCGGCCCGGCGGCAAGCACGACCTGCACCTGCTGAACGCGACGGACTGGTTCAAAAGCCAGCCGGTGCCGCCGTTCCGCTGAGGCCCGTCACTGGGGAGGATGGGCCTGGGAGCCGGCCGGCCTGACGTAGGCCGCCACCGCGCCCAGCAGCACGTCCAGGTCCACGTAGGCCCGAAGCAGGTCCAGGTCGTCGTCCACCACCAGGATGCAGTTCCACCACGCCATGCGTCCCACACTCCCGAAGAGTCCCTTGCCCCAGGGTGTCAACGTGTCGGCGGCAGCACCTCGTCCTCGGGTGGGGGGCAGGTGTTTTGCGTGCCCTCGGACGCGCAACCGTGCGACAAGGCGGGCCGCTGCGACACCCTTCGGAGGACGGCATGGCGGAGATGACCTACCGGACGGCGCTGGTGACTGGCGCCTCGAGCGGCCTGGGACGTGGACTGGCCCTGTGGCTGGCGAAGCACGGCGTGCGCGTCTTCGCGACGGGCCGGCGGCTGACACACTTGCAGGCCCTCTCCGCGGAGGCCCAGGCCGCGGGCGCCGCGGTGGAGCCCGTCGTCATGGACGTCAGCGCCTCGGAGGCCTCTCAGGAGCGCATCCGCGCCATCGACGCGGAGTGCGGCGGGCTGGACCTGGTGGTGGCCAACGCCGGCATCGGCGGGCCCACGCACGGCAAGCGCATGGACTGGGAGCGCACCCGCTCCATCATCGACACCAACGTCACCGGCGCCGCCGCCACGCTGTGCGCGGTGCTGCCGCAGATGGTGGAGCGCCGCCGGGGCCACATCGTCGGCGTGTCCAGCCTCGCGGGGATGCGGGGGCTCGCGGGCCACGCCGCCTACTCCGCGTCCAAGGCCTTCCTCGCCACGTTCATGGAGAGCCTGCGCGTGGACCTGAAGGGCACCGGCGTCCAGGTGACGTGCGTCTACCCGGGCTTCGTGAAGAGCGAACTCACCGCGAAGAACACCTTCCCCATGCCCTTCCTCATGGAGACCGAGGACGCCGTCGCGCGCATGGGCCGCGCCATCTTCGCGGGCGCCGCGGAGGTGAGCTTCCCCTGGCAGCTGTCCACGCCCATGCGCGTCCTGAAGGTCATGCCCAATCCGCTGTTCGACGCCACCGCGCGCCGGTTGAAGTGAGAGGAGCCCCTCCCATGACGACCCCGTCCTTCGCACAGCGCTTCGCGAAGCTCGCCGACGAGCGCTCCCCCTTCTGCCTGGGCCTGGACCCGTCCCGCGACGTGCTCGCCCGCTGGAACCTGCCGGACACGGTGCAGGGCCTGTCCGACTTCTGCGACCGGCTGGCCGACGCGGCCGGTGAGACGCTCGCGGTGGTGAAGCCCCAGAGCGCCTTCTTCGAGCGCCACGGCCCCGAAGGGCTCGTCGTGCTCCAGCGCGTGCTCAAGCGCTTCCGCGCCGCGGGCACCCTCACGCTGCTGGACGTGAAGCGCGGCGACATCGGGTCCACCATGGACGCCTACGCGGAATCGCTGTTCGGCAAGGGCAGCGCGTACGACGTGGACGCCGCCACCTTCACCGCGTACCTGGGCCTGGGCGCGCTCGCGAAGACGGTGGAGCGCGCGCGGGCTCACGGGGCCTGCGCCTTCGTGGTGGTGCGCTCGTCCAACCCGGAAGGCGTGCCCGTGCAGAACGCCGTGGGCGGCGACGGCCGCACCGTGGCCCAGGCCGTGGCGGACGGCCTGCGCGAGCTGAACGAGAAGGCCGGCCCCAGCGTGCTGCCCGCGGGCGCGGTGATGGGCGCCACGCTGCCTCCTGCCGACCGCGACGTGGTGGAGCGGCTGGGCGGCGCGCTGCTGCTCACGCCGGGCATCGGGTCGCAGGGCGCGGGCTTCTCTGACTTGCCCAAGCTCTTCTCCGGCCGCGAGCGGCAGGTGCTGCCCACCGCCGCGCGCTCCGTGCTGGAAGCGGGGCCGGACGTGGCCGCGCTGAGGAAGGCCCTGGAAGCACATCAGGCGCCCTCGCGTGCGTTCCGCGAAGGCGCCTGAAGGGCACTGCGCTGACGATGCGGCGCGCGGCGGTTACTGCGCGCCCATCATGAACTGGTCCACGCCGACCTGGTTCTTGTCGGGCACGGCCTCCTTCGGCTCGGTGCCCTTCTTGAAGAACATCAGCTCCGCGCCCTTGGCTCCGGGGCTGGACACCTTGCCCGTCTTCTTGTCGATGTAGAGCCGCGCCAGCTGCATGGACTGCCAGGGGTAGAACTCCGACTGAGGCCGGCCCTCCAGCGCGCGCTTCATGTAGTTGAGCCAGATGGGCAGCGCCGCGCGGCCACCCGTCTCGTAGCGGCCCAGCGGGTGCGGGTTCAGGTCGTAGCCCACCCACGCCACCGTCACCAGGTCCTTGGTGTAGGCCGCGAACCACGCGTCGAAGGAGTCGTTCGTCGTGCCCGTCTTGCCCGCCGCCGGCTTGCCCAGCCGCTGCGCGGGACCGCCGGTGCCCTGGAGCACCACGCCGCGCAACAGGTGCGTGAGGATGAAGCCCGTCTCCGCGCTCATCACCTGCTCGCCCGGCTCGAAGAGGCGCGCGTAGCCCGCGGCCACGCGGTCCTGCAGCGGGGCCCACGCGTCGTCGAATGCCGTATGGTCCTCCAGCGTGCGGCCGAAGCGGTCCTCCACCTTGCGGATGAAGTACGTGGGCTTCTTGCGGCCGTAGCGGTTGAAGGTCGCGTACGCGGAAGCGAGGTCGAACGGGTACACGCAGGACGAACCCAGCGCCGCGGAGAAGTCCATGTTCATGGGCGTCGTCAGCCCCAGCTTCTTGGACCAATCCGCCATGTTGTGCACGCCCACCGCGCCGAACGTCTTCACCGCGGGGATGTTCATGGAGTTCACCAGCGCCGTGCGCAGGAGCACGTCACCCACGAACTCCTCGCTGTAGTTGGCCGGCTTCCACGACACCTTGTTGTCCGGGTCGTGCTCCACGATGGGCGAGTCCACGATGACGGTGGCCTCCGTCCAGTTCAGCTGCTCCAGCGCCGCCGAGTACACGAAGGGCTTGAAGGACGAACCCGGCTGACGGCACGCCTGGAACGCGCGGTTGAACTCGTTGTCGTCGAAGTCGTAGCCGCCCACCATCGCGGTGAGGTACTGGCGATGCGGGTCGATGGAGACCAGCGCGCTCTGCGCCTCCGGCGTCTGCTCCAGCCGGAAGAGCTTCACGCCCTCCTCGGGGATGTCCTCCGCCAGCTTCTTGTCCCACTGCTCCTTGTCGTCCGTGAGCTCCTTCTTCACCACGTGACGAAGGACGACGACGTCACCCACCGCCACGGCCTTCTTGACGGAGGTGATCATGCTCGCCGGGTAGTAGCTCTCCGGGTTCACCTTGCGAGCCCAGCGCATGCCCAGCAGCGGCAGGCGTCCCTGGTGCGGCCCCACCTGCACGTCCGAGCCCTTGCCGTCGTCGTCGATGCGGGTGACGACGCCCACGTAGAGGCGGTTCTCGACGAGCTCCTCCTTGCCCATGGCCTTCTTCGCCTTGGTGATGAAGGCGCTGCGCTCAGGCTCGGTGGCCAGCTGCATCACCGGGCCGCGCCAGCCCTGGCGCTTGTCCACGGACATCAGGCCGTCCAGCACGGAGTCCTGCGCCGCGCGCTGGCGCTCGCTGTCCATGGTGGTGAAGACCTTGAGGCCTTCCTTCAGCAGCACGGGGTTGCCGTAGCGGTCCACCACGTCCTTGCGCACCTGCTCCACGAAGTACGGGGCGAACTCGTGGAAGACGTCCTCCACCGGGTACACCTTCACCGGCTCCGCGTTGGCCTGGTCATGCTCGGCCTTGGAAATCATGCCCTCCGTCAGCATGCGGCCCAGCACGTACGAGCGGCGCTTCTTCGCGGCCTCCGGACGCAGGAAGGGCGAATAGCGGCTGGGCGCCTGGGGCAGGCCCGCGATGAGCGTCATCTCCCCCAGCGTCAGGTCGCGCACGTCCTTGCGGTAGTAGTTCTCCGCCGCGCTCTGCACGCCGTAGCTGTGGTGCCCGAGGAAGACGTTGTTCAGGTAGAGGTAGAGAATCTCTTCCTTCGTCAGCGCCTGCTCCAGCCGGAAGGCGAGGATGGCCTCGCGAATCTTGCGCTTGGGCGTCTTCGCGGTGGCCTCCTTGTAGCCCTCCGCGGAGATGAGGACCGCCTTCGCGGTCTGCTGCGTGAGCGTGGAGCCGCCCTGCACGCCGCCGGCGCGCAGGCCCAGCTTCGTCATCACCGTCTTGGAGACGGCGCGCGTGGTGCCCAGCACGTCCACGCCGAAGTGGTCGAAGAAGCTGGAGTCCTCGCTGGCGATGAACGCCTGGACGAGCCGCTTGGGGATGCGCTCGTAGGGCACCACCTTGCGCCGCTCGTTGTAGAACTCGCCCGCGAGCACCGCGTCGTCGGTGTAGACCTCCGTGACGATGGGCGGCCAGTACTCGTCCACCTTCGGGATGGCGGGCAGCCCGTCGGAGAAGACGTAGTAGGCGCCCACGACGGCGAGCACGCCCGCGGTGGCGCCCATGAGGCCCAGCACGGCGGCGAGCTTCATCAAGCGCACGAGGATGTTGCGCTTGGGCGGAACGCCGTCGAGCACCAGCTTGGAGCGGCTGCGGTCAATCTTCGGGTCGGCCATGCGTGTTTGTGTCGAGTCCTGGGCTCAAGGCTTTAGAGGAGCGCCGCCCGCTTCAGCACGTCCTTCAATTCGGGTGGCATGGGGGTCTCAACGACGACCTTCCTGTCATCCTCGGGGTGCGGAAATTCGATGCGCTCGGCGTGCAGGAACAGACGTTTGAGCCCCCAGCGCGCCCGCACATCGCGGTTGAAGGCGAAGTCTCCGTACTTCTTGTCACCCGCCACCGGGTGGCCCACGGCGACCAGATGCCTTCTTATCTGATGCGTGCGCCCGGTCTCGATGGTGCAGGAGAGGAGGGCTGCCTCGCTCGACTGGCGCACGACCTTCCACCGGGTGACGGCCTCCTGCATGTTCACTCCCCGACGGGCCTTGGATTCGGCCGTCTGCTGGTGCTCGGCGAGCGGCAGGTCGATGACCCCGGAATCCTTGGGCATCTTTCCCTTCACCAGGGTCAGGTAGCGCTTCTTCGGGTGGCCGTGGGTGAAGATTTCCGTGAAATGCACCATCGCCGGGCGCCGCTTGGCCACCAGGATGACGCCGGAGGTCTCCCGGTCCAGGCGGTGGGCGGGTGAGGCGGTGAAGTCGTTCCGGGTGGCCTTGGGGCCCAGGTAGGCGCGCACGTAGTCCACCAGGGTGCCCCCGGTGATGCCGCTACCGGTATGGACGGCCATCCCGCTGGGCTTGTCCACGGCCATGAGCCAGTCGTCTTCCAACAGGATGACCAGCCGGGAGGGGTCTACCGGTGGCGGCGGGGGGGGCGGACGGTCCGATTTCGGACGCTCCGCGAGGGTGAGCTGCTCTTCGGTGCCGCGGATGGTGAGCACGTCTCCTTCGACAAGCAACTGCTCCGGCTGCGCGCGCTTGCCGTTCACCCGCACCTTCTTGGTGCGGATCATCTTGAAGAGGTGGCTGACGGGGACGTTGGGCATCCGCTTGCGCAGGTGCTTGTCCAGTCGCATCCCGACTGTGTCGGCTTCGATTCGGTACTCGATCATTTGTGCTGGCGCCTGGACCAGACCACACGAATAATTCGCGGTCCATGCCGAAAGCCCCAACTATCGAGAAGCTGCTGCAGAACGGTTCCGCCGAATGGAACAAGCTGCGCAAGTCCGGCCAGGCGCCCACCGGCCAGACGGGCGCCACGTTCACGCAGCTGTTCTCCGCCAACGCCGACCTCTCCGGACTGGAGCTGGTGGGCTCCGAGTGGGAGCGCTGTGACCTGTCGAAGATGAACTTCCGGGACACGGACCTCACCAACGCCTACTTCCACGGGGGCCGCCTACAGGACTGCGACTTCCGCGGCGCCAACCTGGAAGGCTGTGTCTTCGAGAAGCTCAAGCTCCTGCGCTGTGACTTCACGGGCGCCAAGGGTCTGGAAGACCTGGAGATGGACGACGTGGACATGGACCGCGTGACGGGCCTGGACGGAGAGGAAGCCCCGCCGCCCCCGCCCCCGCCGGTGCAGGGCATCACGGCGTTCACCCGTGAGCAGCGCGAGAAGATGCTCGGCCAGTCGCACCTGGGCGGCGCGATGGACGGCGCGGCGTCCCCGCACCCGGACGAGCTGCCCCCGTTCCGGCCGCAGGATCCGCCGGGCTCGCTCTTCTTCCGGGCGCTCAAGCACGTGGGCGCGCCCCCGCTCTGGGTGCTGGACGTGCCGGGCCTGCGTCCGCTCTTGCCGCAGCGGCTGCCCCCGGGCAGCTCCCTGGAGACGCTCTACCGCGAGGCGGTGAAGACGCGGCTGGAGAACAAGAAGCCCGCGGCGGACCCCGGCGCGGTGGAGCGCGCGCAGAAGGCGCTGCGCATGGGCGGCAAGGAGGCCAACGTCGCGGCGGTGTACCTGCGCGAGGTGGGCGTGCTGCCCCTGTTCCGCTTCGCCGCGGCGAAGCAGCTCAAGGCGGAGCTGCGCACCGAGGTGGAGGTGGACGACCTCACGGGCTCCGTGGATCCGCGCACCACGGGGGCGCTCTTGGAGCTGCGCCTGACGCACGAGGTGGTGGAGCACCTGCACGAGGTGCGTCGCCGGCTGGCGGCCGCGCAGCTATACACGTCGCTGCTGGAAGCGGGCTTCAACCCGGAGAACAACTGGGACGAGGCGCTGGAGTCGGCGGACGCGTCGCTGGAGCTGGCGAACGCGGCCACGGGCGAGGACCGGCAGGCGCTGCTGGAGGGCTTCCAGGTGTTCGCGGCCCTGCCGGAGGAGGCGCGGCTGCGCCGCCTGGCGTACCTGGCGGAGTCCGTGACCAACCTGGAGCTGCTCAGCCGGCTGCCGGAGGGCATGGAGCCGCAGTGGCTGTCCGGCCCGGAGGTGCGCGAGTGCCACGAGCGCGAGATGACCTACGTGCAGTCGCTCAAGGCACAGGACATCCCGGCCAAGGTGCCGGCGCTGGGCAAGGCGGAGCTGGGCGTGCCCGAGGGCGAGGTGCCCGAGGAGAGCGACGACGACCTGTTCGTGCACGTGCGGTGTGACGTGTGCGGCAAGGAGAAGCTCATCGTCCAGTCGCCGGAGGCGTAGTGCCCCGCCTCCCGTGACGCGGGAGGCGAAAGCAGGAGAAGGCCCGGCCGGAGCGCACCGAGCGCATCCCGCCGGGCTTTTTCATGTCGCGCGCCACCTGTGTGCAGCAAGCCGTGCCTCTCTCATCCCCGGGGGAGGCGGGGTTTCATCCCGCGCCCGGCTCCCTACCTTCAGGTCACGCGGCGTGGCACCGCGAGCGAGGGTGCGACGGGCGGGATATGGGGCGAGGCAGGCGCGGACGGAGGCACGGCCAGAGCAGAAGCCCGTGGCCTCTGGGGGGCGCGCTGTTCGCCTGCGGACTGCTGCTGGGCGGGCCGGCCTTCGCGCAGGAGGAGCGGTGCGAGGACACCCCTCCACCTCCCCCTGACGCTCCCGTGCGGGCCGGGCCGCCAGCGGATGCCCCGCTGAACGAGGAGACCGTCCGCGAGGACGCGTCCCGGGAGAAGGTCCACCCGTGGCTCGCGGTGGGGGAGATCACCGCCATCAACCTGTTCGTCTGGACGTGGGACCGGGTCCTCGCGAACAAGGAGTGGGCGCGGGTGGGCCCGGACTCGTGGAAGGAGAACCTGAGCACGGGCTTCGTCTGGGACGCGGACGGCTTCCTCACCAACCAGTTCGCGCACCCGTACCACGGCAGCCTCTACTACACGGCCGCGCGCGACAACGGCGTGCCCTACCTGGCCACCCTGCCCTTCACGCTGTTTGGCAGCGCGCAGTGGGAGCTGTTCGCGGAGAACGAGCACCCGTCCGCCAATGACTTCATCAACACGTCCGTGGGCGGCATGGCCATTGGCGAGGGGCTCTACCGGCTGTCCTCGCTGGTGCTGGACACGGAGTCCCGGGGCGGAGAGCGCTTCGTGCGCGAGCTCACCGCCGCCGCCATGAGCCCCGTGCGTGGCTTCAACCGCGTGGTGCGCGGCGACGTGACGCGCCAGGAACCCACGCCAGCGGAGTGGCGGCCGCGCGAGCTGTCCATCTGGGGGGCCGTGGGCTACCTCAAGCTGGGCGACGGCCAGCCCCTGATCTGGGGCGAGAACCAGTTCTTCCTCCAGCTCGACATGCGCTACGGCAACATGTACCAGGGCGACTTCCACCGCCCCTTCGACGCCTTCAACGCGCGGGTCCAGTTCACCACGGAGGAGAGCAGCCTCATCAGCCACTCGCGGCTCCAGGGGTTGATCGCCAGGTCGTCACTCTGGAGCACGGAGAAGGACGAGCTGCGCCTGGGCTTCCTCCAGCAGATCAGCCACGTGGACACGAACGCGTACGAGCTGGGCGGACAGTCCCTGCAGTTGGGCCTGCTGCACGAGCGCCATTTCAACGCGCGCTCGAAGCTGAGGACCGCGCTGCTCGTGGACGGGAGCCTGCTC
Source organism: Corallococcus sp. AB045 (assembly GCF_003668895.1). Classification (NCBI taxonomy): domain Bacteria; kingdom Pseudomonadati; phylum Myxococcota; class Myxococcia; order Myxococcales; family Myxococcaceae; genus Corallococcus; species Corallococcus sp. AB045. The sequence continues at coordinate 493 of NZ_RAWN01000100.1, read as the reverse complement.
ACCGGCATCTCCTCCGAGCACAGCGGCAAGGCGAACCGCAATTACGACTACGGCCCCGGCGTGGGCTTGAACCTCCAGATGACGTACATGCGCGGCGCCTGGCAGGTCCTCACGCTGGAGGCGAGCACCTCCCACTTCGTGGTGCTGGACGGCTCCGACGGCTCCCACCAGGTGTTCACCGGCCAGCTCCAGGCGGACGTCCCGGTGTTCAAGCACGTGGGGCTGGGCTCGGAGCTGAACTGGTTCCGCCGCCACAGCCGCTTCGACACCTACCCGGACGTGCAGAAGGACGCGTACCAGTTGCGCCTCTTCGTCTCCGTGCACTACTAGCCCACCGCGTCGCCCGCGCGGATGAGACCCGGGGGCGCTTTCCAACACATGACTGCTTACCTTCCGGGTGCGCGGCATGGGGCCGTGCGCGGAGGGGCGGGCGGACCGGATGGGGCACGGCCCCATGCCGCGCACCCGGAAGGTAAGCAGTCATGTGTTGGAA
>NZ_RAWN01000099.1:0-33553 GCF_003668895.1 Corallococcus sp. AB045 | reverse complement strand
GTGTATAAGAGACAGGGGGGAGGGCATGTCACGGCGGCCGTGACATGTCTGAAACATGGCAGCGGGTGGGACGGGTGGTCACCCGCGCCGCAGCGACGACAGGTTTTCCAGGAGCCAGCGCCAGGCGGCTTCGCGCAGGGGGAAGGCGGCCTCGCGCGCGAGGAAGTCAGCGGTGTGTTCCGCGGCGCAGCGGCCGGCGTCGTCGGGGGTGTCGTGGGTGTCGGGGCCGGCGTCCTGGCCGGCATGGCCGGCGGCGAGGTCCGCGTGCAGCAGGGCGTGGAAGACGATGAAGTCCACGACGAAGGCGGGCACGGTGGGGCGGTCCAGCGCGGGGTGGACGCGCACCTCGCGCAGGCGTGCGTCGTAGCCGCCCAGGTGGATGGTGCGGCGGGTGCGGCGCGCGGGACGGCGGGCCCAGCCCACCTCCACGGCGTGCACGCGCCCGTCGAAGTACGCCGCGTCCAGCCGGGCTTGGACGGCCTTGAGGTCGAAGCAGCGGCCGCGCGTGCGCAGCGGGGCGCCGGGCCCGCGCTCCCGCCGCACCTGGTCGTGGTGGGCGTGGCTGAAGGCCTCCAGCACCTCGCGGGCGGCGGTGTCGCCGGACACGTAGAGGGCCAGGGCGCGCACCACGGTGTCGGGCGCGTCCAGGAAGAGGTGGTGCAGGCGCAGGCGCACGCCTTCGGGGAGGCGGCGGTAGCTCACCAGGGTGGCGCGGTTGTCCGTCAGGCGCAGGTGCACGGGCTGGCCCAGCAGGGCGGACATGCGCCGGGCCAGGTCCGCGGCCCGGGGCAGCGCGTCCTCGCGCGAGGGCAGCCGCGAGCGCGCCGGCTCACGCCCGGGCGCCGGGGCGTCGAACATCGCCAGTTGTCCGGGCGGCGGACGCATTGTGGGAAAGGTAAGCCCTGTCCCCGCCCGCTGGCCAGGAGGATGCGTGGCGCCGTGTCCGGCGTCCTACGTGGGCCGTGGGCTGCTCGGCCCCGAGCGCCGCGCGCGTCCAGTGGCCGGAAGGCCGGGCCTCCACCGGCGCCGGAGGCCTCGCCGGGGCCCGGGCGTGTCAGGCGTTCCACCCGGGCCGGGGGCCGTCACGCCTTCGGAAGCGCGGGGTACCGGTCCGCGAGCGAGGCGATGACGGCGAGCAGCTCCCCGGGCTCCACCGGCTTGGGCACGTGGCTCTGGAAGCCGGCGCGCAGCACGCGGGTGCGGTCCTCCGAGCGGGCGTAGGCGGTGATGGCCACCGCCGGGGTGTGGCCTCCCTTCTCTGCGGACAGCGCGCGCACGCGCTCGATGAAGCCGTAGCCGTCCGTGACCGGCATGCCGATGTCGGAGACGAGCACGTCCGGATGCTCCGCCTGGAGCACCTGGAGCCCCTCCATCGCGGAGCCCGCGGTCACCACGTGGGCGCCGCTGTCCTCCAGGAGCGTGCGCAGGAGCTCGCGCGCGTCCTCCTCGTCATCCACCACGAGCACGCGCACGCCGCCCAGCTCCGGCGGGGGCGTGGGCATCCGCTCCGCCACGGGAGGTTTCGGCGACGGCGGCATGGCGGGGTCGCGCCACTGCGTGACGGACAGGGGCAGCCGCACGGTGAAGGTGGCGCCCCGGCCCGCGCCGTCGCTGGCGGCGGAGACGGTGCCGCCGTGCATCTCCACGATGTGGCGCACGATGGACAGCCCCAGTCCCAGCCCGCCCGTCTTGCGCGTGCTGCCGCTGTCGGCCTGGCGGAAGCGCTCGAAGACGTGGGGGAGGAAGGCCTCGGAGATGCCCTGGCCGGTGTCCTCCACGGTGAGCTCCACGATGGAGTCGCGCCGGCACACCACCAGCCGCACGTGGCCGCCCTTGGGCGTGAACTTCACCGCGTTGGACAGCAGGTTCCACGCCACCTGCTGGAGCCGGTGCGGGTCGCCCATCACGCAGCTGGAGGTGTCCACCGTGGCCCGCACCTCGATGTGGCGCGCGTCCGCCGCGGGCCGCACGGACTCGAGCGCCTGCTGCACCACCGCGGACAGGTCCACGGGCGCCACGTCCAGCTTGAGCTTGCCGGACACGATGCGGCTGACGTCGAGCAGGTCCTCGATGAGCTGTCCCTGCGCGCGCGCGTTGCGCTCGATGGTCTCCAGCGCGCGCTCCTGGCGGGACTCTCGCAGGTTGCCGGTGCGCAGCAGCTGCACCCAGCCGAGGATGGCCGTGAGGGGCGTGCGCAGCTCGTGGCTGATGGTGGCGAGGAACTCGTCCTTGAGCTGATTGGCTTCTTCCGCCTCGTGGCGCGCGGCGCTCTCGCGGGCGAGCAGGGCTTCACGTTCCACCTCCGCCTGCTTGCGGTCGGAGATGTCGATGACGCTGCCGATGTAGCCCAGGAAGTTCCCGTCCGCGTCGAAGCGGGGCGAGCCGGTGTCCACGGCCCACCGGTAGTGTCCGTCCGTGCCGCGCAGCCGGTAGTCCAGGCGGAAGGGCCGGCGGGCGGCGTTGGAGTCCGTGAAGGTCCGCCGCGTGCGCTCCAGGTCATCGGGGTGGAGGGCGTCGAACCAACCCAGGCCCAGGCCCGTGGCCTCGGTCTGGCCGGTGAAGGCGTACCAGCCCCGGTTCATGTACGTCGTGGAGCCCTGCGCATCCGTCACCCAGAGCATGACGGGGGCGTGGTCCGCCATGTTGCGGAAGCGGGCCTCGCTGTCGCGCACGGCCTCCAGCAGTTGTTCGCGTTCCTGGGCCACGGTCTTCTGTTCGGTGATGTCGCGCGCGGCGGCGTAGATGAGGCCCAGCTCGGGCACGGGGCGCGAAGCCCACGCGAGCCAGCGGTAGCGGCCGTCGCGGGTGCGGACGCGGTTCTGGAAGCGCAGGGTGGGGATGCCCTGGGCCAGCTTGCGCATCTCCGCGCGGGTGGAGGCCTGGTCGTCGGGGTGGACCAGTTCCATGAAGGGGCGCTGGTAGAGCTCCGCCTCGCTCCACCCGAGCACGTGGACGAAGTACGCGTTCACGCGCTTGAAGTACCCGTCCATGCCCGCGACGCTGAACATGTCCGGGGACAGTTGGAAGAAGCGCTCGCGATCCTCGACCTCGGCGTGGCGGCGCTCGGCGCTGTCGAACGCGAACGGGATGACGGCCTGGGCGAGCGCGTTGTCGATACAGGCGCTGAGCACGCGCAGTTGATGCAGCGGCACGTCCACGTTGGCGCGCTCGGCCCGGGCCAGGATGCAGTCGCGCAGGAGGGCGTATTCGCGCGTGAGCAGGGACACGTCCGCGCCCAGGCGCAGGCGCAGGCGGCCGTGGGCTCCAGCGGCCTCGCTGTGGTGGAGCGGGGGAAGGCCGTCCGCGTCCTCCTCCGCGTCCACGAGCGCGGTGTGGAGCTCATCGAGCAAGGCGGGCAGGGCGTCGACGAACTGCTCGCGTGACAGGCGCAGGGTGGTGAAGAGGGGCGACACCCGGGCGCACCAGTCCTCCAGGAGCGCCTCGCGGTCGGTGTTCAGCAGCTCGGCCAGGGACGCAGGGGACTGGCCCCTCGTGGGCATGGGCTCTTCGGATGAAGGGCCGTGCTCCTGTGGACCCGACGAAGACATGAATGCTCTTGAGGTGCGGCGGCCGGGCGCGCATGGGCAGGGGCTGGATGCCCTGCGCCTCCCTCCTTGCCTGTGTAGCGGTCAGACGGCTTCAGCGCACGGCTACAGCCCCAGGTACGTGAGCAGCGCGCCCAGGTCCGCGTCGGACAGGGCCTCCGTGCTGTAGAGCGGCATGTTGCCCCCCACGCCGAAGAACGGCCCGTGCCGCACCTTTTCGATGACCACCTGCGCGTGCGGGATGCCTGGGAAGGCCTGGTCGTAGGTCTGCGTCACCTCCGGCAGCACCGACGCGAAGTCCGTCAACCGGCCCTCTCCTGTGTGTGGCGCGCCGTGGCAGTGATGGCACGCCGCCTGGTACACCGCTTCGCCTCGCGTGGCGTCGCCCCGGGGCACGTCCTGGATGTCCTTCACCACCGCGAACGGCAGCGCCGGTGCCTGCGCGTCCGGGCTGATCCGCGACAGGTACTCATACAGCGCGCGGGAGCGCGGCTCCTCCGCCCCCAGCTTCGTCACCCCGCGCATGAAGTTCACGTAGCAGAAGTTCACCGCGTCCAGCAGTTGCGTCTCGTTGCCGCCCCACCAGCTCGGCCGCGCCGCCACGTTGTACAGCGTGTGCCCTGAGTCGATGCGCCACGCCTGCGCTTCCGGCGTCGTCACATGGCACGTCGCGCACGAGAACGTGTTGTACTCGCTGGGCGACAGCCACGCGTCCTGGAACAGCGCTTTCCCATGGTCCGCCGCGGCCTGGGGCCCCGCCGTGTCACCACCGCACCCGGCCAACACACCCACGAGCAGCGCCGCCACTCCTCCACGCAGGCCCCTCATGGCTGCCCCCGCAGCAGGCTCACCGAGTCCGGGAAGATGCCCATCTTCACCGTGGACAGCACCGTGCCCTCCGCCAGGTCCACGACGTGCAACGTGCCCGGGCCGATGTGGTCCCCTTCACAGACCGCCAATCCGTGGCGCTCGTCCGGCGTCAGCATGAACTGGTGCACGTTGAGACAGCCCGCCTGCGACAGCTGCACCGTGCGCTGCACCGTGGACGTCGCCGCGTCGATGACCGCCACCGCGTCCTCCTGCTGATAGGGCAGGTAGAGCGTGCGCCCGTCCTGGGTGAACGCGCCGAACATGGGCGCGCCGCGCAGGTACACCGTGCGCTCCGGGTTCATCGTGCGTGTCCCGGGCTCCAGCACCTGCACCTGCTTGCTCGCGAGCGAGCTCACCCACACGTCCCCCGTCGTGGGCGACACCGTGAGCGCGTACGGCTGATGGCGCGGATTCACCGCCGTGCCCGAGCCCGCCGCCACCTTCACGCGTGTCACCGGCATGCCCGCCGCCGCCAGGTCCACCACCGCGACCTCGTCCGACCAGCACGCCACGTACGCCGTGCGCTCATCCGCGGACAGGCGCACCGCGTGCGGCGCGGGGCACACCTTCACCCGCTCCTTCACCGTCATCGTCTCCGCGTCGAGGATGACCAGGCGCGCGACCATGTCCTCCTCCGGCCCGCCCTTCCGCGCCACGTCCGCGATGCGCAGCAGGTCGAAGTGCGTCTGGTACAGCGTGCGCCCGTCCGCGCTGACGATGACGTCCCCCGGGTTGCGGTCCACGCGCGTGGACGCCACCAGCCGGTTGTCCTTCGCGCTCAGCTTCAGGCAGTAGCCGTCCGCGGTCCCCGTCCCATGCGCGCCATGAGGACCCGAGCCGCCTCCAGGCACGTAGTTGGAGATGCCCACGTAGTAATAGTCGCCAGCGGGCGACACCGCCGTGTGGTGCGGTCCCTCCAGCTCCACTGGGTGGAGCCCCACCGGCACGCGCGCCAGCTCGCCCCAGCCCGGCGTCCCCAGCCCGTCCATGTCCAGCAGGCTCACGGAGTCATCCAGGCTGTTCGTCACCAGCAGCCGCCCGGACGGCCCCGGAGGAGGCACCGTCGTCCCTCCCCGCGTCCACGGGTTCGGATCCGCGTACGTCAGCTCGGGCACGCCCGTGCCCGGCTCCGGCGGCTCGCTCTCCTGGCACGCGCCGAGCGCCAGCGCGCAAAGCCAGACCGCGCGCCTCACTTGGTCCTCCCCATCGCGAAGGGCACCGGAGTCCCCAGCGAGTACGGCCCCTCCGTGATGCGGTTCTGCACCAGGTACGCGCTCACCACCTGCACCGTCAGCGCCTTGCCAGCCGCGTCCTTCACCGTCTGCCAGGATCCGTCATCCAGTTGCCACTGCAACTCCGACGTCAACACCTGCGCGATGGGGCATTCGCGCCCGGCGGCATGGACCTTCACCCAGTAGAGGTCGCCCGTGTACGGCGGCAGGTGGGCCTCGGCGGTGGGCAGTATCCAGTTCCCCAGCCATGCGAGCACCGAGCGCTTCGACTCGCGAGGGCGGCCCTCCAGCAGGGGCGGGGTGTGGCTCGGGCGCTCCAGCGACGCGCGCAGTGGGGACATCCACTGCCACAGCGGCGCGGACTGGTCCGTCCAGTAGGCCTGCTCGGACTCGGGCGACGTGAGCGTCACCGCGCGCGAGCTGTCCTGGGGCTGGTTCCGCGCATCCACCAGCGTGCGCCATGCCTCGTCCGTGGCGCCGCCCGCGTACAGGGGCTCCTCGCACTCGGTGACCTGGGGTTCCTCGTCATCGCCATTGCACGCGCTCAGGGCGAGCAGCGCGGCCGCGGCGGTACTCCAGCGCAGGGACGTCTTCAGCTTCATGGTCATGGGGCCTCGCGCCGCCGGCCGCGGCGCGTCGATGGAAGCAAGGGAATCAGGAACAGCGGAAGCAGCATGCCCGCGGGCGCGGCGGCACAGCCGGAGGACGGCTTCGGCTTCGGGTCGGAAGGCGTGCCCGCGTCCTCCACCGGCTGAACGCCCGCATCCGGCACGCCCGCGTCCGGAACGCCATCCGGGTAGAGCGGCGCGCCAATCGTCTCCGCGACCTGGGGCCAGCGCGACGGGCACAGCTCCCGCACGGGCGTGCCCACAGGGCACTGATGGCTGCCTTGGATCTGCTCCAGGCTGAAGAGGGGCTCCCACGTGGTGCCGTCGTCGGTGCTGCGCGCCAGCGACCAGTCATGCAGCCACGGCGAGCCGCAGCCGTAGATGACGTCTCCCACGCGCGTCACGCACGCGTTGCCGGTGGGCAGCACCAGCTTGGAGAAGGGCCCGCCCTGCTGGCTGCGGAAGAAGGAGTTGTACGTGGACACCCACGTGGTGCCTCCGTCGGCGGAGACGTCCATGTTGATGAACACGTCGTCGATGCCGGCGCCCGTGCGCGCGGTGAAGGTGCGCCCGCCGTCCGTGCTGTGCAGGATGTGCGTGTAGCCCTGCGCGGACACTCGCGCCCAGACGCCGAGCGGCGCCACCGGGTCCGTCGCCGTCACCACGAAGTCGAACGGGCGCACCAGGTCCGGGAAGGCCTGCGGCAACTCCTCCCACGTCTCGCCCGCGTCGTCGCTGCGGAACAGGTACATGCGTGTCGTGTCCGACGCGGACACGTAGAGCGCGCGCGGATCCGCGGTGGACACACGCACCGAGGAGAAGAGGACCCCCGCGCGCTGGAGCCCCAGCGGCCGCCACGTCTCCCCGCCGTCGTCCGAGCGGAACACCCCGTTCGTCGCCGACGTGGAGCGGCCCGTGGCCACGTACAGCACCGCGTCATCCGTGGGGTGCGCCGCGAGCCCCGTCACCCAGGTGTCCTTGAACGCCGGGTGTGACGTCCACGAACACGCGCCGTCCTTCGAGGACAGCAGCGCGTTGCCGGTGGCCGCCAGGATTTCCCCCGTCCCGCGCCAGACAAAGGACTCCGGTCGCCAGCCGCCATACCCCATGGCATCCGGACACACCCAGCGCCACGTCCGCCCACTGTCGCGCGAGATGACCGCGCCGAACGTGGCCCCCACGAAGAAGTCCTCGGAGTGGCCGCGCCGCAGCGTGACGTTGGACGTCTCCGGCAGGCCCGCGTGCGCCCACGCCGAGCCCGAGCCCAGGAGTCCGGCCACCGCCGCCCCCCTCCAACCCCCCGTGATTCGTCGCGTTCGCATCCGGCGCTCCGGGGCAGGCCTCATGGCCCCCCACGATAACGCCCGGCCCGCGCCTGCATAGCGGTGGGTGCGGCCCGGAAGTGCTCCGCTCAGCAGAGGAGCAGGCGCGCGGTCACTGCTCCCCGGTGGGCAGGTCCAGGACGGTGAGGGTGGCGACACCCACGTTCGCCGTGAGGCCCGACGGCTGGACGCAGGCCGCCAGCGTGGTGAGGGTGGGCACGGCGGTGACCATGCGCACACCGTGGCCCGCGTGACGCCCGGAGCCGATGGTCCCCTCGGACGTGAAGACCTGCATCCCTCCGTCCACGACAGCCTCCACGCGGTTCAGTTTCACGGAGGACTTCTCCCCATTGGACCAGGTCACCGTGGCGGTGGACGCGCCGCCCGTGCCGCCGATGCAGGTCGCGCGCTTCAGGTGCTGGGTCTCCATTCCGACGGCCGTCATCACCACGCCGTCGTTGACCGGGCAGCCGCTGAACTGGAGCGACTCGCGCTGCACGGAGTTCCGGGGCGTGGTGAGCAGGAGCCCGGGACGGTAGACCTGCTGGAGCGACCCCGAGCACACCACCACCGGCGAATCCTCCAGCGTCCGCGCCGCGTCCGTCATCGACGCCGGCAGCTCCGCCTGCGCCAGCGCCTCCTCGCCCCACACCGCGTCATCCGCCGGGGCCGCGTCCCCTTGCACAGGCGCCCCGGTTCGCGCCGGCGCCTCGGCCTGCACCTGGGTTTCGGCCTGCACCGGCGCTTCGGGGGCCTCAGGCTCGTTGGCGCGGGCGGCTCCGGACGCGAGCATCAGCAGGCAGCCGCCTCGCGCGAAGAGGTCCAGCGCGCGGCGCGAGTGGGACGACTCCAGGACCTTGAGAGAACGGAAGGAAGCGGGGCGCGACGTCATGAGGGAAGACACCTTGGGTAGGAGTCCCTGGGGCAGGGATGCCTGAAGGTGGGGAATCCCTCTCACGCAAGACAGCCACCCTGAAGCGCAGGGTTCGCGCCCACCCCAACCTCTCAGGTTTTGCGCATCCGATTCACGCGGTGGACAGTGTGCCCAAGGCCTGCCGCTCTTCACCGCGCTGGCTGGCTTTCCCTGTTTCAGAATGCTACGGAATCAGGAGCCCGGACCCAGGCGTGGACCCCCTTTGTCCGCCAGGGTGTCCGGGAGGGACGACAAGGCCGTGACTCCAGACGATTCGAACGTGGGTGACGTGGCCGTGGGCCCTGGCTCCAGCGTCACGCGGGGCGTGTGGGCGCGGGTGATGAAGGGCGCGGTGGAGGACGCGGTGCGTGCCTACGAGGCGATGGGCGCGGCTCAGCGCGAGCGGGTCCTGGAGGAGGCGCTGGTGGTGCCCGCCGACACGCGCGCCCGGCTGGTGGAGGTGCTGCGGCAGGCGCGCGACTTCGCGGGCGCGGCGCGGCTGTTGGAATCGGATGGAGACGACGGGGGCGCGGCGCCGCTGTACGAACAGGCGGGAGCGCCGCTCCTGGCTGCGGAAGCGTGGCTGAGGGTGGGGGAGCAGGCCCGCGCGGCGGCGGCCTTCGAGCGGGCCGGCTCGCTGGAGCAGGCGCTGTCGCTGTACCAGGCGCTGGGCGCGCGCGAGTCGCTGGCGCACCTCTTGGGCCGCATGCACCGGCCCATGGAGGCGGCGCAGGTGTTCCGGGTGTTGGGCAACGGGCACGCGGAGCTGGAGATGCTGCGCGCGGTGCCCGCGGACGACTCGCAGCGGCCGGAGGCGGTGCTGCGCATGTGTGAGCTGCTGGACGCGGAGGGCGCGACGTGGCGCGCGCTGGTGCTCCTGGCGGACGGCATCAAGCACGCGTCGGGGGCGGGGCTGCTGCTGCTCCAGGCGGAGCAGGCGCGGCTGCTCCAGCAGTTGGGGCTCGCGTCGGCGCCGGAGGGCTCGGTCGCGGCGGAGAAGGCGCAGCCGGTGGTGGATGGCTATGGCTATCTGAAAGCCATTCCCATCTTCGATGGTCTGTCTTTGGAAGACATGCGCGACCTCTATCGCCTGGCGCGGCCCGTGCTGGTGCCGGCGGGCACGACGGTGCTGGAGAAGGGCGCGAAGGGGATGGGGCTGGTGGTGCTGCTGGAGGGCATGGTGAGCGTGTCCACCGGTCCGGGCCCGGACGCGCGCCAGCTCAACATGCTGGGGCCGGGCGCGTTCCTGGGCGAAATCTCCCTCATCCTGGATGGCCCGGTGTCCGCGCACGTGCGCGCGCACACGGTGGTGCGCGCCCTGCGCGTCACGCGGACGGACTTCCAATACTTCCTGGAGACGCACGAGGCCGCGGCCCTGCGCATCTACCGCCTCTTCACGCAGAGCCTGGCGGAGCGCGTCCGGGACCTGAGCAGCTGAAAATCCGGGGTGTGACAAGGGACACCCCGGCGGGTGGTGTTCGGTGACACCCCGTCGGGACCGCCGAACGGATGCGTGCGCGGCGCGGCTGGGTTACAGAGGCCCGCATGGCGGACTCCCCACACGCGCGGTCCCTGAAGGCCCAGGCGGCGACGCTCGCCGCCGAGGGGAAGCTCGAAGCGGCGCTGGCCGGCTACCAGGACGCCCTGCGCGCGGAGCCGGGGGACGCGGAGGTCCACCAGCGCGTCGCCGAGCTGCTCGAGTGGCTGGAGCGCACCCCGGAGGCCGCCCACGCCTACGACGACGCGGCGCTCGCCTGGATGCGCGCGGGAGGGCTGTTGCGCGCGGTGGCCGCCACGGTGCTGTCGCGAGGCCTGCGCGGCGCGCGTCCCAAGACGGTGCGCGCCCTGGCGGAGCGCTTCGCCCTGCCGCCCGGCGCGCTGGCCCCCACCTTCGCCTGGGTGCCCGACGGCAAGGACGCGGGCGTGCCCGTCCTGTCCGGCGTGGGGCGCGACGCCTTCGTGGCGCTGGTGGAGGCGCTGGAGGTGCGCGCCTTCTGGCCGGGCCAGCGCGTGGTGGAGGAGGGGCAGCCGGGCGACTCCATGTTCGCGCTGGTGGAGGGCCGCGCGGAGGTGACGCGCCGGGTGGAGGGCAACGCGCGGCAGGTCGTGGCCACGCTGGGGCCGGGGGACTTCTTCGGCGAGGTGGCGCTGGTATCCGAAGGGCCCAGGCTGGCCAGCGTGGAGGTGCGTGAGCGCTCCGTGCTGCTGGAGTTCAAGCGCTCCTCCCTGGCCCGCGTCAGCGCGGCGCACCCGGAGGTGGACGCGGCCGTGCAGGCCTTCTACCAGCGCCGGCTGGTGGACAACCTGCTGCGGACCAGCCCCCTGTTCACCAACCTGTCGCCCGCGCTGAAGCAGGCGATGTCGCGCGAGTTCGACCTGCGCGCCGTGCCCGCGGGCCAGGTGCTCCTCACGCAAGGGCAGCCGGGCGACGCCTTCTACCTGCTGCTGCGCGGCCAGTGTCAGCTGTCGCTGGAGCAGCCGGGCCGCATCGTGTTGCTGCCGGAGCTGCGCGAAGGCGACGTGTTCGGCGAAATCTCCCTGCTGTTGGACAAGCCCGTGTCCGCGACGGTGCGCACGAAGACTCCGTGCGTGGTGCTGCGCCTGGAGCGCGCCGCCTTCGAGCGGCACGTCGTGAGCCAGCCCGGCCTCAAGGGCCAGCTCATGCGCATGGGCACGGAGCGCCTCCAGCAGACCGCGAAGGCGCTCTTCGTCTGAAAGCGCGTCAGGCCTCCGCGTCCAGCTGCACGGGGTGCTCGCGCAGCCAGTCCTGCGCGCGGCGGATCCGCTGGGCGCCGGCCGCGCGGCCCTCCTTCTCCAGCAGTTGCCGGTAGGGCTCCAGCTGCTCCGGCGTCCACGCGGGCAGGGCCTTCAGGTCCGCGAGCGCCACCATCTCCTCCGCGCTCCGTCCCTTCGCCTCCTGCCGCGCGGTGAGCAGCGCCGCCAGCACCAGCCGCGCGGGCTCCGCCTCGAAGGCGATGGCCGCGTCGGTGAGCCACTCTCGTGTGGGCTCGTCCGCCGCCGGGTCCTTCGCTCCGTCGCGCATGCGCTCCAGCATCCCTTCGAGGAAGTCCGCGTCCACGGCGCCCTTCACGGCTCGCAAGAGCGCCGCGATGACCTGCCGCCTTCCTTCCGGCTCCTTGGGCTGGGACTTCATCGCGCGCAGCGGTTCCCACAGCGCGACGGTGAGCCACAGCTCCTCTTCCGGGGAGAAGACGGACGGCGTGGCCGGGTCGCGCAGCTTCGCCTCCACCCGCTGCGCGCGCTCCTTCGCCTCGCGCGAGATGCGCTCCACCAGCGCGGGGTCCGCCTGCACGTGCTTCACCAGCGCGTCCAGCTCGCCGGCCTCCGCCTTGCGCAGCGCCTCCGAGGCCTCGGGCGTGAGGGCCTCTGGCTCCATCTGCGCGACCAGGGACTCGTACTTGCGCACCACCTCCGCGTGCTTCTGGCTCCACTCGCGGAACTGCACGTCGAAGACGACGTCCAGCACGGGGTTGTCCTCCGGCCGCACCTTGCCCGTCTTCTTCGCCGCCGTGGCCAGCAGCGCGCCCACGCACAGCGCGCGCCGCTCCTCCGGCGTGCGTCCACCCTTCGCCGCCTGCGCGAGCAGCCCCGCGCCCAGCTTCTCCTGGTAGCCGCGCGTGCCCAGCTCCCGCACCACGCCCACGCGCAGGCTGTTGCGCGCCTCCATCGCGTCCAGGCCTTCCTGCGCGGCCAGCTTCGCGAGCGCCTGGCCCACGTGGTCGCTGAAGGCCTTGTCGTCGTATCTCAGCCCCGGCTGGGGCCCCGCGGCCTGGAGCAGCACGCCCAGGTGCTCCAGCGCCTGCGACAGGCGGGACACGTCCGCGTCGCCCAGAAGCGACATGGCCGCCTCCAGGTCCTGCTTCAGCGGGTGGGCGGGGGCGGTGGGAGGCGGCGCGGCTTTCGCGCGGTCCTCGGCGGCGTGACAGGCCTTGTACTTCTTCCCGCTGCCACACGGGCACGGGTCGTTGCGGCCGGGCTTGGAAGGGCTCACGGCCCGGCACCGTAAGCGAAAGCGCCCGGCCCTTCCATGAACGGAAGGAGCCGGGCGCCCGCTACTTCAGGAATCGGTTCAGCCGGTTACTGCAGGTTGAAGCCCAGCGTCAGGCCCAGCACGTGCGCGTTGCCGGAGTAGGTGCCGGGCATGCCCGGAGCCGTGCTCTCCTTGTCCGCCAGCGCGACGAACTGGTAGCCCAGGTCCGCGCGGAACGGCTTGAACTGGTAGCCCACGCCCGCGGACACCTTGAAGCGGTTGGCGTCCGGGAGGTCCGGCGTCAGCGTGCTGTCGGGGCTGGGGGACGGGTCGTACGTGAGACCCAGGCGCACCTGGAGCGCGTCCGACACGCCGTACTCACCGCCCAGCGAGTACTTCCACTTCGCACGCCAGCGCTTGGGGATCGGGTTGTCGATGGACGGGTTCTCGAAGCGGATGGCCAGCTCCGAGAACGTGGACCAGTCCACCCAGCTCGCGTCGAACGCCAGCAGCAGGTTGTTCAGCGGCCGGTACGCCAGGCCCGCCGTCACGGTGGACGGCAGGATGACGTCCGCGTGCGCCTTCTGGTCCGTCAGCCGGCTCTGGAACTCCACCGGGATGTTCTGGAAGTCCGCCTGGCCCTGGAACGCGATGTCGATGGCGCTCCGGTAGTGGAGGCCCATGTCCAGGTTGTCCAGCAACTTGGCCTGCACGCCAATGTTGAAGCCGGAGCCCCAGTCCGCGCCACCCAGGTGGACGGAGCCCTCGCTGTTCACGAAGTCCAGGCCGCGCGTCAGCTCGATGGTGGCCCGGGCGATGTCCAGACCCGCGCCGAAGCGGAAGCGCGGGTGCAGCTCATACGCGAACGACGGGTTGATGTAGTACGTCGCCAGCGAGGACTCGTAGCCGCGGAAGCGGCCGCTGAAGCCCTCCTCCCAGCGGCTGCGCGCGCCGTACGGCGTGAACACGCCCACGCCGAACGCCGCCTTCTCGAACGGCTTGTAGACGATGAACAGGTGCGGGGGAGGAGACAGCGTGGTGCGCTGCCCTTCCGCCTCCATGTTCGGCCGCTGGAACGTGATGCTGGGGAGGATGCCCGTGTCGCCCAGCGTGATGTCCAGCGTCTTCACGCCGACCATGTTCGCCACGTTGTAATAGATGGAGGACGAGTCCTCCAGCCACGCCGTGGCGGCGCCGCCCGCGCCGGTGGCGCGAGCGCTGTGGGTGTCGACCTGGAATCCCGCGGCCTGGCTGGTACCGGCCGCCAGGATCGCCACGAGGGAGAGTGTCTTTTTCATGAGTGTTTGATTCCTCTCTCAGTGGTTCGCGTTACTGGGGCTGGGCGCCGGTCTTCAGGAACGCGACGGCCTGATTCTGGGCGTTCGCGCTGTAGACCAGGAAGCTGTGACCCGCCGGCGACTCCGACACGGGGAACATGTACGAAGCCACCGTGCGGGGCGCGTCCTTGCGGTTGGCCGCGTTGATCAGCGCCACCGTGTTCGCGTTCGGGATGACAGTATCGCCCTCGATGTACTGGATGAACGCGCGGTGCTCGGCGGCGTTCGTGCTGGCCGCCACGTTGTTCTCCAGCAGGTACGCGTAGTTGCGCGCGTCCGCCGGGTCCAGGATGGTGTTCACCAGGCTGATGAACGTGTCGAACTGACGCATGCCCGGCTTGATGCCCGCCTGGGACAGCTGGAGCAGGAACGCGGTGCGCTGCGTCTCGAAGGCGGGCGCCGTCAGCAGCACGCCGGCCAGGTTGCCACCGGCCACGTTGAGCACCGAGCGGCGCACGCGCGGGGACACCGCGGTGGACATGGTGCCCATGATGCCGCCGAGGCTCTGGCCCACGTAGTCCACCTGGGCTGCGTTCAGGCCGCCCACGGCGTCGGACAGCTCCTGGCTGGCCAGCACGCGCAGGAACTGGCTGAAGTCCACCACGTGGTGGCGGAAGTTGTCGCGCGTGGTGAACAGGTTGCCCAGGTTCAGGAAGTTCCAGCCGGAGATGGACGGGATGCCCTGGGCGTTGCGCAGGAAGTCGCCGCCCTCGCACTTGTTGTCCGCCATGCACTGGCCCTGCGACGGGGAGACGAGGTTGGAGCAGTACACGTCCGCAGGCACGCCCGCCGGGAGCGCACCGGGGCTGCAGTCCGCGCGAGCCGCGTCCGTGCGCGCCACGCAGCGGCCGTAGGACGGGCTGGCGGCGTTGTCCTCGCAGCGCTGGGCGGCGGGGTTTGCGCACGCGGCGGAGTCGCCCGCCGGGTTCGGCGTGGGGAGCACCGCGGCGGCGCCCACGCAGCTGGTGCGCTCACCGTGGTAGACGGCGTCCATCGCGGCCACCGCGTAGCCCGCGGCGTTCAGCGAGTTGGCCACGCCGAGCACCGCGGTGCGGTTGCTGGTCAGTCCGTGGCCGAACACCGCCACCGGCCAGCCACCCTCGGGCATCGTGCCGGTCGGCATGAACAGCATGAACGGGTAGCGCGTGTCGCGCTTCGCGCCGGGGTTCAGCGTGCCGAAGGGGCCCGTGAGCAGCAACGGCGTGTTGGCCCGCACCTCGTAGACCGCGTTGACGTTGGCGGACGCGAACCCGGCCCCGGCCATCGCCGCCTTCACCTGCGACGTGATGGGGAAGATGGAGGTGGGCGCCGCGGGCGTCCCGAACACGCCGCCGGGCAGCGTGTACAGCTGCTGCAGGACGGACGTGGTGCTCTGGGTGGTGAAGTTCCAGCCGAGCGCGATCTTCGAGCGCGGGATGCCCAGGCCGCCGTCCTTGACCGGCGCCGCCACCTTGTCGAAGTAGGGCTTGAGCAGCTTGCGCCGCGGCTCCAGCAGGAAGGCGAGCCCGTCCGGCACGGAGGAGATGGTGCTCTTCTTGGTGGCCTCGTCGTACACCGGGTTGGCCAGGCGCAGCAGCGCGAAGGCCGTGGACGGGGCCACGTTGCGGCCATCCATGTCCTTCAGGTCCGTGGTCAGCACCGCGCCGTACTCGGTGGCGCCATCCAGCGGAGCCTTCGGGATGATCTGCAGCTGCTGGGGCACGGGGACGATGCCTTCGGCGCCCACGCTGGTGCCGCAGTCACCGGCGTTGTTTACCAGGCAGGTCACCACGTCCGGCTGGGTGCCCTTGTCCTGGTTGGTGACCTTGAAGAACTTCACGCCATCGGCGAGCGACGCCGGATCCACCTTGGGGGCGGGGCCGTCCGCGGCCACGCGGTACATGGTGCCGTCCAGCACGCCGTGATCATCGCCGTTCTCCGCGACGGTGGCGCCCGTGGTGGAGAAGCCGTCCAGGGTGTTGAGGCCCGTGAACAGGTCCTGCTGCAGGCCCGGCGTCGCCGGGACCGGGAAGTCCAGGGTGCCGTCCGACTTGCGGATCAGGTTGTTGGGGAAGGGGACGATCAGCGGCAGCCGCTCGTTGGCCGCCAGGTTGATGGTGGCCTCCGGCTGGTTGAGGATGCTGAAGGTCCAGATGAGGACGATGTCCTCACGCTTGAACCCCTGCGGGGCCAGGGCCTTGTCGAAGATCTGCTTGTAGCCCAGGCGCAGCTGCTCCAACTGCAGCGACTTGGCGGTCTGGTCCGCTAGGCGCTTGGCCGGGTCCGTCTCCGTGGAGGGGATGAGCTCCGTGGCCGGGCCGCAGTCCGGCGACGTCAGGTCGTCGCAGGTGACCAGCGACTTGTCGGAGTTGATGAAGGCCCACGTGGCGGATCCGATGATGGACTGGCCGGAGGTCGTCTTCAGGCCGTTCTCACCGCCGACCAGCGCCACCGCGTAGCGCGAGCCCTTCGGCCACGCCGGCAGGCCCGTGTTCAGGTCCACCGGGGGGATGATGTTGAGGAGGTCCGTGTCCTCGTTGTACGCGAGGGTCGGCGTCACCGGCTTCGTCGCCAGCGGCGTGCCCGCGTACATGTCGATGAAGATGACCGTCTTCGGGCTCACCGAGCTCGGATCCAGGTCCTTGATCTTGGTGTTCGCGATGGCGGACGTGGGGAAGCCGTTGAGCGAGTTCAGGTAGTCGCGCGTGAACTCCTGCTCCGCCGCGGACGCCGCCGGGTTGATGGGCGCCTGCACCCGCTTCGTCTGCTGGTTGATGGCCAGGTCGTTGGGGGAGGGAACCACGGCGGGAGACGCCGAGGGGTCGAACTCCGCCAGGCCGACGTTCAGATTCGGAGCCTCCTGCGCAATCTCCGGCGTGCAGGCGACGGCTCCCAGGGCCATGGCCCCGAGGAACAACTGTTTCTTCATGGTGGGAATCCCCTCCAGCCCAAGGTGAACTGCTGGAAACACGTCAGTGACTAGCACGCCCTCCCCCGGTCACAAAGTGAGAGGGATTGACGCGCCGAGTCAGCTATGGGGTTTCCGCGCGTGCACGCAGGTGGACGTCTCACGCGGCGTGCGCGGCGCGAGGGGCGTGACGCGCGGAGGAACGCGGATACGCTGCCGCCCATGAAACGACTGCTGACTGTGTTGGCGATGACCGTGGCGATGAGCGCGAGCGCGGAGGAGGCCGGAGGCCTGACGTGGAGCGCGCCGCCGGAGTGGGCCGCCCAGCCTCCCCGGCCGATGCGCGCGGCGACGTACAAGGTGCCCGCCGCGAAGGGGGACGCGGAAGACGCGGAGCTGGCTGTCTTCTACTTCGGGCAGGGACAGGGCGGCGCGGTGGACGCGAACGTGAAGCGCTGGGTGGCGCAGTTCCAGAAGCCCGACGGCAAGCCCCTGGAGGACAAGGACGCGAAGACGAAGCAGGAGAAGGTGAATGGGCTGCCCGTCACCACGGTGGAGGTGAAGGGCACGTACGCGGGCGGCGGTCCCATGATGGGGCCTTCCACGCCCAAGCCGCACTTCAAGCTGCGCGGCGCCATCGTGGAGGGACCGGAGGGCGCCATCTTCTACAAGCTCACCGGGCCGGAGAAGACGGTGAACGGCGCGGAGAAGGGCTTCCGCAAGATGGTGGAGTCGGTGAAGCCCGCGCCGAAGAAATAGGGCGGACAGGCGGATCCGCCAAGGGGCCCTGGAGAAGCTCCGGCCCCCCTCGCGCGGGCGTCGGCAAGCGGATTGCTAAGGCCTTCCGGCACACGGCGCCCGAACGCCGAGCACCGGAGGCCTCACGTGTCGATGTGCCGCAGCCCTGAGTTCCAGAACCTCCTCTCCCGCGCCATCAACCTGTTCCCGGAGGACACCGTCCTGGGAGCGCTCCAGCAGATGTACCGCCACGGCGTGCACGTGCTGCCCGTGGTGGAGGGGCGTGGGGGCGACCTGCTGGGCGAGGTGACGGAGGACGAGCTGCACCGCGTGGCCCGCCGCCGCCCGCTGGCCCGGCTGGCTGAAATTCTGACCGTGAAGGCGCTGGCGGCGCCGGAAGAAACGACCGTGGAGACGGCCGCCCCGCTGCGGCTGGCGGCCTCCAGTGGCTGGCTGCACTGAAGGGCCTATCGGCGCCCATCCGGCGCCGGGGAGGGGAAGCCCCCTGGCCAGTCCGGCTGACCGCTGGTGGACACCCGCCCTTGCCCAAAGGGCTGGCAGCGAACACCTCCTCGTGTGACTGGCGGCTGTCTGACGACTCGTACTGGCGGGCGGGCTGCAATCCCGGAAGGAGGTCAACAGCCTGTTGGCGGTGCCCCCGGCTTTCCGTCGAGGGCGAGGAGGCGGGTCATGAAGGCAGTGGCGATCATCCTGGCGGCGGGCAAGGCCCGGCGGATGTCCCACCCCAAGGCGCTCATCGAGCATGAAGGGGGCAAGAGCTTCCTTCAGTCGTTGGCGTCCACCTTCGGAAAGGCGGGGTGCGGGGTGCTGGGCGTGGTGGGCAGCGACGAGGACGCGGTGCGCGAGCAGCACCCGAGCCTGGAGCTGGTGACGAGCAGGGACTGGGAGAAGAGCCTGCTGGCGTCGGTGAAGGCCGGGTTGGAGGCGGCCATGGCCGAGGACGCGGACGTGGTGCTGGTGCATCCGGTGGACATGCCGGCCCTGCGCGTCACCACCGTGAAGTCCATGCTCAAGGACATGGAGCGCGGCGGCACCGACGGCGTCATGGCGCTGCGGCCGGAGTACGACAACGCCACGGGCTGGCCGGTGGTGCTGTCGAAGGGCGCTGCGCGCAAGCTCTTCGAGGCGGAGGGCGAGGACCTGGAGGCGGCGCTCAAGGTGATCAACCCGCGCCGCCTGAACGTGAAGGACCCCGGCGTCATCGTGAACATCAACACGCCTGAAATCTACGGGCGCGTCTTCAGCATGGAGCCCAAGCTGGCCCCGCCGCCCAAGCGGCGCATGAAGCGCGCGGGCGCGTCCAACGGCTCCGGGGCGGACACCACCCCGACGTCCTACGCGGCGTCGTCGGAGGAGTAGCCCCGACGCGAAGACTCCCGGGGCCCGCACGGTACGGGGACCCGGGAGTTTTTACTTCAGCCTTCCGGCCTTCAGAACGACAGGCCCAGGCCCAGGTAGGGGCCGGTGAAGTGGTCCGCGTGCACCACGCCGTCCAGGTGGCCGCCGTCGCTGAGGTACAGGGTGCGCCAGCCGCCGCGCAGGTTGAGGGCGCCCAGGTGCAGCGCCAGGCCGGCCTGCATGTCCACCTGGCGGTGCGGGAAGGGCACCACCTGGATGCGCGCCTCCACGTCGAAGGGCGACGGGCCCAGGCACGCCGCCAGCGACGCGGCGAGGCTGGGGCCCACGAAGATGGCGTCCGGCGCGTGCGCGCTGGCGATGCCGGCCTCCATGCGGAAGCGGCCGCGCTCGGTGGACCACGGCGAGATGGTCAGGTGCGCGTCCAGCAGCGTCAGCCGGTCCGTGCCCGCCGAGCCGTCATCCGCCTCCAGCGCGATGCCGCTCACACGCGCGTCCATGCCCCAGCGCTGACCGTCCAGGGCCATGAAGAGGTCCAGCGCGCCGCCCACGTCGCCGAAGCTGTTGCCCTGCACGTTCAGGTGCACGAGCGGCGCGGGCCGGGGCGCGCGCTGGCCGCGGGGCACCTCCGCGCGCGCGCGGCGGTGGTAGCTGGACGGGCCGGCGATGAAGAGGACGTCGAACCAGCCGACGCCGACGCCGGAGGAGCGCACGCTGGAGCGCACCGGCGCGTCCGAGGAGCGGCCCACCGGGGTGGCGCGGTGCTCCTTCTTGCCGTCCTTGTCGTCGGAGTCCTTGGAGTCGGAGCTGTTCGGCTTGGAGCGCTTGCCGAAGCGGGCCTCGGCGGGCGCGGACCCCAGCAGGACGGCGACAGCGAGCGCGGCGCACAGCGTCTTCCAGAAGCCCACGGCGACCTCTCCTCTTCATGGGCCCACGGGATGGGCCGCGGCATGTGGACGCCTGCTCGCCCGGAATATTCAACCCTCATCACCCCAGGTGAAACCAGGGCCCCGGGGATGGGGGGCGGTGTCCGGAAGGGGGCATGTACACCCCCGGACATGCGGGTGCTTCAGAAGGCCAGGCCGGCGCCGGCGTAGGGGCCCACGAAGCTGTCCACGTGCTGGATGCCGTCCACCCGGCCCGCGTCGTCCAGGATGAGGCCACGCACGCCGCCGCGCAGGTTGAGGGCGCCCAGGTGCAGCGCGATGCCGGCGCTCGCGTCCAGCTGCCGGTAGGTGCCGGCCGTGCCCTGCACGCGCGCCTCCAGGTCCAGCGGGCCCGCCACGCAGACCTCCAGGGACGTGGCGAGGCTGGGGCCCACGAAGAAGACGTCCGGCGCGTGGGCGGTGGAGAGACCGCCCTCGAGGCGCCAGCGCACGCGGTCGGTGGACACGGGCGCATAGGTGAGGTGCATGGTCGCCAGGCGGATGTCGTCCGTGCCGCGCGTGCCGTCGTCGGTGGGCAGCACCAGCTGCGTGCCCTGCACGGCGATGCCCAGCGTCTCACCCTCGATGCCCAGGAACGCGTCCCCGGCGACGCCGCCGCCCAGGGCGCCCACGTTGAGGCCCGCGCGCAGGGTGAGCGGCTGGACGTCGCGCTGCTCGCGGACGGCCATGCTGGGCCGCGGGCTGGAGGCCTCCACGGCGACGGTCAGCAACTCCGCGGCCGCCACGATGGCGTCACCGTGGACGTGAGCGGAGTACGAGGGCCGGTCGCGCGGGGGCGGGCGGCTGGAGACTACGTTGCGCGAGCCGGAGCGGACGGGCGTGGCGGCGTGGACCTTGGAGCCCTTGTCGTCGCGCTTCTTGTCCTCCTTCTTGTTCTCGGCCGTGTCCGGGGACTTCTTGCCGAAGCGAGCCTCGGCGGGAGACGCGGCCAGGAGGAGGCCGGCGGCGAAGGCGGAGCACAGCGCGGGGCGGAAGGCGGACACGGGAGGCTCCGAGGCAGGGGCGAGGTGGAAACCCTCTGCACCCCTGGACGGGCAGCCAGGCGTTCTATTCACTCCGCGTCCCGTGCGTCAGCGCTGCGCCGTCTTCTTCGCCTTGGCCTTCGCCTGGCGCTTCATGGGCCGCGGCGGCGGCTCCGTGCGGGCCACGGCCGCGCTCTCCGGCGTCACCGGCGTGGGGGACAGCCGCAGCGTGACGCGCCGGTTGCTGGCGCGGTGGGGCGGGCTGTCGTTGGGCACCAGCGGCCGGTACGCGGCGTGGCCCGTGGCGCTCAGGCGCTCCGGAGCCAGGCCCTCGCGCTCGCCCAGCTGCCGCACCACCACCACGGCCCGCGCGGCGGACAGCTCCCACGCGGTGGTGGCGGGACTCCCGGGCGCGGCGGGGAGCACCTCGTCGGTGTGGGCCTCCACCGCGACGCGGTGGTCGGCGAGCGGACCCCGGAACACCGCCGCGGCCTGCTTCAACACGCCAGCGCCCTCCGGCGTGAGCGACGTCGTGGCGGGCGCGAAGAGGATCCGCTCGGACACCTCCACGCGCAGGGCGTCGTCCTCCAGCGCCACGGCCACGTCGCCCGCCTGGAGCGCGTCCTTCAGCGTCCTGCCCAGCGCCTCGAGCGCCGCCTCGCGCCTCGTGTGCTGCGCCTCCGCGCTCTTCGCCTGGAGCTCCGCCGCGGCGCCGCCCCACTCCTGCGCCTGCTGTTGACGCTCCAGCGCGCGCAGCCGCTGCTCCATGGCCTGCCGCAGCGTCTGCAATTGCGCGACGTGGGTCTCCGACTCGGTGGCTTCGTGCTCCAGCTGCGCGCTCCGGGCCTCCAGCGCGTGGAGCGAGCGCGAGCCCAGCCACGCGCCCGTGGAGGCCACCGCCACCGCGACGGCCAGCAGCCCCCAGGGCAGCCACCGCCAGCGTCCGAGCGCTGCTGTCGTTCGCGCGTCGTCCATGGCCCTGAAGGGTAATGGCCCCCCGGGTGTGGGCGGCAAGGTGGCGCCGTGCGACACCGCCTGCCTGCTTCAGCCGGGGGCCGCCCCGGACGGTTTCTTCCACCGGGGCAGGTACAGCACGAAGCGCGAACCGGGCCCTCCCTCCGGCGGCGTCTCCACGAAGAGGTCGCCGCCGTGCGCGCGGGCGAGCTGCCGGGAGATGTAGAGGCCCAGGCCCAGGCTCGCGCGCGCGTGCTCGCCGCTGTTGCGCGTGAAGCGCTCGAAGATGCGCTCGCGTGCCTCCGGGGGGATGCCGGGGCCCCAGTCGCGCACGGCGATGATGGCCTTCTCCCCGTCGCGCTCCACGTACAGCTCCACCGGCAGGCCGGGCGCGTACTTCATCGCGTTGGTGAGCAGGTTCATCAGCACCTGCTCCACGCGCGGCCGGTCCGCCAGCGCCACCACCGGCTGGTCCGCGTGCACCACCGCCACGCAGCCCGCGGTGGCCAGCGCATCCTCCATCCGCGCCACCAGCGCGTGCACCAGCGAGGACAGCTCCACCGCGCCCAATTCCAGCGCCATCTGCCCCGTGCCCAGCCGCGCCACGTCGAACAGGTGCGCCACCAGCCGCGTCAGCCGGTCCGCCTGCCGGAGCGCCCCCGACAGCCCCTGGCCCAGCCGCTCGGATTCATCCGACGCGAGCTTGTCCACCGTGCGCTGCAGCGACGACAGCTGCAGGTGCAGCGCGGACAGGGGCGTGCGCAGTTCGTGCGTCGCCACCGCCACGAACTCGTCGCGCGCGGCCACGGCCTGCTCCGCCTGCCGGTACAGCCGCGCGTTGTCCACGGCCAGCGCCGCGCGCCAGGCCAGGTCCTCCAGCTGCGACAAATCCCGCGTGTTGAAGCGCCGCGTGGGCGAGCACGTCGCCGCGCTCACGATGCCCAGCGTGCGCCCGCGCGCCATCAGCGGGACGATCATCACCGAGCGCGGGCTCAGCCCTTCCAGGACCTCCCGGTGCACGTCGTTGACGGCGAAGGCGCGCATGGCGTCTTCGTCCACCTCCGCCACCAGCTCCGAGCGCCCCGTCTCCAGCACCTTGCGCAGCAGGGTGTGGGTGCCGGGTTGCGGCGCGTAGGGCATGGACTTCTCCAACTGGGCCTGGAGCCGGTCGTCGACGGCGCGGCGCTCCACGCGCTCCAGGTGCTGGCCGTCCTCGCCCAGCATGTCCACCAGGCAGTAGTCCGCCATCTGCGCCACCACCAGCTCCGCCACGTTGCGCACGGTGGTGCGCCAGTCCAGGGACGTGGCCAGCCGGGTGGTGGCGTCCGTGAGGAAGCGCAGGTGGGTCTCCATGCGGCGCTGCTCGGTGATTTCGCGCACCACGCCGCCCACGCCCAGGAGCTCCATGCCGGAGCGCACGGGGAAGTACGTGGCCAGGAAGGTGCGCGGCTCCGGGCCCACGACGTACTCCACCGGGTCGTCCACCACGGCCACCTCCGACTCCAGCACCTGGCGCAAGAGGTCCTCGATGGGGCCGCCCGCTGGGCCCATCAGCTCGCGGGGCGTGAGGCCCAGGTGCTTCTCCAGGGGGATGCCGTTGTTCTCCGCGATGACCTTGTTGAGCTGCACGTAGCGCAGGTCCTGGTTCACGAAGCCCATGCCCACCGGCGACGCGGCGAAGAAGGACTCCAGCATGGCCGCGGAGGCGTCGCGCTCGCGCAGGGCCTCGCGGGCCTCGCGGTACAGCCGGGCGCTCTCCACCGCCAGGGCGGCGCGGCGCGCGAACTCCGTGGCGTAGCCCATGTCCCGCTTCGTGTAGCGGCGCGCGGGCGACGCGGAGACCAGGTTGATGATGCCGAAGCGGCGCCGGCCCACCGCCAGGGGCAGAAGCATGGACGAGCGCGGCGCCAGCGCCTCCAGCAACTGGCGGTGCTCGGGCGAGAGGGACACCGCGTCCAGCCAGCCGGGCGTGATGTCCGCGACGAGCACGGGCTTGCCCCGCGCGAATGCCCGGCCGAGCGGCGTGTCCGAGCCGGCCTTCGGCGGGAAGGGCAGGGTCTGGTCCAGCAGCGGCTGCTTCCGCGGGTCCCTCGCGCTGAGCGCGAGCCGGTGCAGCGCACCGTCCGGTCCCAGCACGTCCACCATGCAGTAGTCCGCCCACTCCAGCGTGGCCAGCCGCGCCACGGCCTTGAGCGTCGTCTCCCAGTCCAGGGACTCGGCGAGCAGCCGGCTCGCCTCGCTGACGAAGAACTCCGCGCGCTCGGTGGACTTGCGCTCGGTGATGTCCACGTTGATGTTCACCGCGCCCACCAGCCCGCTCTCCGCCGAGTACAGCGGCGCCGAGGAGTTGAGGATGGTGCGGCGCGCGCCGTCCTTCCCGACGATGTCCACCTCCTCGTTGGAGACGGTCTGCCGGGTGCGCAGCGTGCGCGCCACGGCCCACTCCTCGCCGCGCAGGCGCCTGCCCGTGCCGGGCCAGTACGCCTCGAAAGTGCCGAAGCGCTCCAACTGCATCCGCGTCAGCGCGGCCTGGCCCCACAGCGCGCTCGCGGCGGCGTTGGCCGCGAGCAGGCGGCCCGCAGTGTCCACGATGACCACCCCCACCGGCAGCAGATGCAACACCGTGCGCAGCCACTCCTGCGGCACGGGTGTGGACTCCGCCAGAAAGGTGCCAGTCGGCTCGGACATGGGCGCGGAGCCCCCTCCCCCGCGGGAGGCTCTACGGTGGGGGCGCCGGGGGAACGGCACCACCCGACCCGGGTTCCATCCGGCTTTCCGGGAGTTGGCACCGGCCTCCACCCGGAGGCAGGGCAGGGGGCTTGATTCGGAGCGGCCGACGGGGCGTCATTCGGGGCTTTCGTTCACGGCCGCGCTTCGAAGCGGCCGGGCTGCAAGAAGGATAGGTGGATGGGAATCGCGTGCGTGGTGCTGGACTTCGATGGGACCTTCACGGACGTGCTGGCGGAGGGCGAGCCCTTCCTCAGGCACTTCCAGGACGCGCTGTACGGAGTGCTGGGGCAGGACGCGTCCCAGGCGTGGGCGGAGGAGGTCGCCGCGCTGCATGAGGGCGTGGACCAGTACGGCTGGGAGGTCGCGGGGCGCATCGTGGCGCCGGCCACCGCGGACCCCTACCTGACGGCCACCTGCACCGCGCACCGGCTGCTCAAGCGCTTCGGCAAGGGCGACGACGAAGCGCTGCGCACGGACACGGTGCAGGCGCTGTACCGCGAGGCGTACCGGCACTCGGCCACGGCCTTCAAGGCGGAGGCGAAGGAGGTGCTGGAGGCGCTGCTCGCCACGGGCCTGCCCGTGTCGGTGGTGACGAACGCGCACACGGAGCTGGTGGAGGCGAAGCTGGACAAGCTGGCCCCCAAGGGCCGCGAGCGGCTGAAGGTCTTCGGCGACGCGCGCAAGTTCCAGTTGGAGGACACGGAGCCGAAGGACGCGCGCTTCGACGCGCTGCCGGACGCGCTCCACCTGGACGGCGTGCTGGGCCGGCCGGTGTACCTGCGCCGCGGGCGCTACTTCTCCGCGCTCAAGCGCATCTGGGACGCCACGCACACGGGCCCGGAGTCCACGCTCGTCGCGGGCGACATCTTCGAATTGGACCTGGCCATGCCCGCCGCGCTGGGCGCGCACGTGCAGCTGGTGGAGCGCGCCAACGTGATGCCCTACGAGCGCGCCGCCGTGCAGCGCCTGGGCGCGCGTGGCAGCGCGGACAAGAGCCTGCGCGCCATCCTGCCCCGGCTGCGCTGAAGGGCCGCCTTCCCCCGGGCAAACGAAAAGCCCCGCCTCCCTTCTGAAGGGAGGGCGGGGCTGTCCGTCAAGGCACCGCGCGTGGGGCGCGAAACTAGACCTTGGCGCCCGGGGTCGCCTGGAACAGGTCGTTGAACTCGGTGAACGCCTTGTTGATGTTCGCCTTGATGTCGGCGGTCAGCTCGCGCTTGGCGACCAGGTCCTGGACGATGTTCGGGTACTTGCTGTCCACGAACTCCAGCATCTCCTTCATCCAGCGGACCACGTCACCCACCGGCACCTGGCGGATCCACCCGCGCTTGCCGGCGTCGTCCTTGTTGGTCGCGGCGTAGATCTGGATGACCTGACGCTCGACGGAGAGCGGCTCGTACTGGCCCTGCTTGAGCAGCTCCACCATGCGGGCGCCGCGCGCCAGCGTCTCCTGCGTGGCCTTGTCCAGGTCGGAGCCGAACTGGGCGAAGGCGGCCAGCTCGCGGTACTGCGCCAGCTCCAGCTTCATGGAGCCCGCGACCTGCTTCATGGCCTTGATCTGCGCCGCGGAACCCACGCGCGACACGGAGAGGCCCACGTTGATGGCCGGACGGACGCCGGAGAAGAACAGGTCCGTCTCCAGGAAGATCTGCCCGTCGGTGATGGAGATGACGTTCGTCGGGATGTAGGCGGACACGTCACCCGCCTGCGTCTCGATGATGGGCAGCGCCGTGAGGGAGCCCGCGCCCTCCTCGTCGGACAGCTTGGCGGCGCGCTCCAGCAGGCGGCTGTGGATGTAGAACACGTCGCCCGGGTACGCCTCGCGGCCCGGCGGGCGGCGCAGGAGCAGGGACAGCTGGCGGTACGCCACGGCCTGCTTGGAGAGGTCGTCGTACACGATGAGGCCGTGCATCTTGTTGTCGCGGAAGTACTCGCCGATGGCGACACCCGCGTACGGCGCGAAGTACTGCATGGGCGCCGGGTCGGACGCGTTCGCCGCGACCACCACCGTGTACTCCATGGCGCCGTAGCGGGTCAGCTTCTCCACCACCTGCGCGACGGTGGACTGCTTCTGCCCGATGGCGACGTAGATGCAGTAAACGCCCAGGCCCTTCTGGTTGATGATGGCGTCGATGGCGACGGCCGTCTTGCCCGTCTGGCGGTCACCGATGATGAGCTCGCGCTGACCGCGGCCCACCGGCACCAGCGCGTCCAGCGCCTTGATGCCCGTCTGCAGGGGCTCGTGCACGGACTTGCGCTTCACGATGCCGGGCGCCTTCACCTCCAGGCGGCGGTGCTCGGTGGCCTCGATGGGGCCCTTGCCGTCCACCGGCTGGCCCAGCGCGTTCACCACGCGGCCCAGCAGGCCCTTGCCCACCGGCACGGAGGCGATCTGCCCGGTGCGCTTCACGGTGTCACCCTCGCGGATGTCCTTGAACTCACCCATGATGGCGACGCCGACGTTGTCCTCTTCCAGGTTGAGGACCAGGCCCTGCACGCCGTTGGTGAACTCCACCAGCTCACCGGCGAGCGCGCCCTCCAGGCCGTACACACGGGCGATACCGTCGCCCACGGTCAGCACGGTGCCGGTCTCGGCGACGGTGACCTTCTTGCCGTAGTCCTTGATCTGCTCCCGGATGATTTTGCTGATCTCGTCGGCGCGGATTTCCATGGGCGTCTAGCGTCCTTGCGGAGGGGGCGGCCTGAGGAAACGGGGATGGCCGCCGCGAATCTTGATGTACCGGGTGGCCCCCTATCACGGGCACCGGGACTCTCGCAACGCGCCACGCGCCAGGGCCTTCCCCCACCCCCGCACCCCTTTATCGCGCACGTAAGCCGGCGGCCCGGACGTGAGGGGCCCCGCCCGCCCGCAAGCCCAGGGAGCCCGGCGTCGAGCCCGGCTTCAGGCGCCGGAAACGGAGGGGCCGTCCTCGCGGGGCAGCCACACGATGAAGCGGGTGCCGTCCGCCGCCCCCGACTCCACGGAGATGCGCCCGCCGTGGGCCAGGGCGATCTGCCGCACGATGAAGAGCGACAGCCCCAGCCCGTCATCCGCGGAGCACAGGGCGCGGTGCTTGAACGGCTCGAAGAGGGTGCCCTGGTACTCCGGCGGCACCCGGCAGTCCGGGTCGTGCACCTGCACCGTCACGCCGTCGAAGCGCCCCGTCAGTTGGAGCACCACGGATGAGGACATGGGGCCGTGGTGCAGGGCGTTGCCCACCAGGGAATCCATCAACTGGAAGAGCCGCTCGCCGTCCCAGGCGCCCCTCAGGTCGCCGTTGGTGACGAGCCGCAGGTCGCGGCCCGGGTGGGCCCGCTGCCGGTCCGCCAGCACGCGTTCCGCCAACTGCCCCAGGTGGATGGAGGAGGGCTGGATGGGCAGGCCGTTGGACAGCCGGGCGCGGGTGAAATCCAGCAGCTGGCGGATCAGCCGTTCCACCCGGCGCACGCCCTGGCCCACCCGTCCTACCTGGTCCGTCAGCCCTTCCGGCAGTGACGGAGCGTGCTGGAGGGCGAGCACCTCGCAGTGGAGCGACTGGAGCGGGGCCTTGAAGCCGTCCCCCGCCGCGTCCAGGAACTGGTCGCGGAAGTGCTCCATCCGCATCAGGCGCTCCTCGGCGGCCTTGCGGATGCTCACGTCCCACACCGCGCCCATGCGCACCGAGCGGCCCTGGAACGTCGCCGGCCGGCCCATGACCTCCACGGGGATGCGGCGGCCGTCGCGGTGGAGCACGGCCAACTCGTACGGAGCCTCCACGCCGCGGTCCATCACGTCGCGCGCGGGGGCGCGGAACTCCGGCGCCACGACCTCCAGGATGTTCCGGCCGATCAGCTCCGCCGTCTCATAATAGCCCATCAGGCGCCCCAGGCCGGGGCTGATGTCCAGGAACTGCCCGCGGTCGTGGAAGAAGTACCCGTCGCAGGAGATCTCCACGATGGAGCGCATGTGCTCCTCGCTCGCGCGCAGCGCCGCCTCCTCGCGCAGGCGCGCGGAGGAGTCCCGCAGGAGCAGGAGCACGCCCGACGCCGGGGCCGCCGGCATGGCGCTCACCGTCAGGTGGCGCAGCGTGCCCACCTCGCCGAAGCGGCCCCACACCAGCTCCTCCGCCACCCGCTCACCGGACTGCGCTCGCGCCAGCAGCGGCGACAGCGGCGGCGACAGACCCGGCCACGCCTCCGACAGGAAGCGCCCCACGCACAGCTGCGCCGGGCGGCCGCACAGCGAAGCCAGCAGGTCGTTCATCCAGACGAGACGGGAGTCCCCGTCCACCAGCGCCACCCCCCAACCCGGCGCGTTGAGCAACGCACTCAGAAAGGGCAGGGTTTCCTCGGGAACCCCCAGGGACGGAAGGGCTCCGGGAAGCCGTTGGAACACAGGCTGCGGCATGGGCGGGTCGTCTCGGAAAACGCGGGCTTGTCCGCGTTGGCGAGAAGTATACCTATTCCCAGAGCCGACGGGAAATACAGGTTTGACTAGGACTGCGGGCAACCCTGACAACCCGGCACGTCCACCGCACCGGGAGTGGGGGTTGGGGTTACTTCAGCTCGCGGCGCATCTGCTCGAGCTGGGTGCGCAGGGTGCCGTCGTAGAGGGTGCCACCGACCTGGGCGGCCACACCGCCGAGCAGCGACGGATCCACCCTGGTCTCCAGCACGACGTTGCGCTGGGTCAGCTGCTGGAGCGACTGCTGGAGCTGGGCGAGGGCGTCCGCGGAGAGCGGGGCGGCGCTGGTGACCTGACCCCGGACGCGGCCCGCGCGGGCGTCCGCCATGTCGCGGTAGAGCCGGGCGATGTCGGGCAGGTAGCCCAGGCGGTTGCGGTCCACCAGCAGGCGCAGCGCGTTGGCGAGCGCGGGCTCCGCGGGGGAGGGCATGGCCTGGAGCAGGCCCTCCACCACGCGGCTGCGCTGAGCGCGGCTGTAGGCGGGGTTGAGCAACACGTCCGACAGGTCGGCGCTCTTGCCCACGACGGCGGCGAAGGCGTTGAGCTGCTCGGCGACGGCGTCGGTGCGGTTGCCTTCCGCTGCGACGTCGAGGATGGCGCGGGCGTAGCGGCGGGCGATGGAGACGTTCACCATGACGCTGGCGCCCTTAGCATGGGGCGTCCCTGGCGGCAATGATGCCGGTGCCATGCGTTGGATCGCCGAGGCCGCTTGGGGCCTCCCGAGGTCTGGAGAGAGGGGGAGGGGAAGCGTCCCCGGGTGGGCACTCCGGGTGTGCGCTGGTGGCCGCCCCCGGGCCCCCAAAGGCAGCCCGGCGCCCGGCAACGGACGGCCGGGGTGCGACAGGACTTGGCGGAAGCGGGCGCTTACCCGTAGCGTGGGCCCCACCCTCGCCATGCAAGAACCTGTCATCGGCATCGACCTGGGCACCACCAACAGCGTCGTCGCGACCGTGGAAGACGGACGCCCGCGCCTCATCCCCTCACGTGCGGGAGGACGCCTCACGCCCTCGGTGGTAGGCCTCACCCGGGCGGGCGACCGCCTGGTGGGGCAGCCGGCCCAGGCGCTGGGGGAGGAGCACCCGGACGCGGTGGTGTGGGCCACCAAGCGCTTCCTGGGACGCCGCTACACGCCGGAGTTGGTGCAGCAGGCGAAGGCGGTGGTGCCGTACCCGCTGGTGGCCGGCCCCACGGGCGACGTGCGCGTGAAGCTGTCCGGCCGCGTGCTGCCGGCGACGCAGGTGTCCGCCTTCATCCTGGGCGAGCTGCGCCTGGACGCGCAGGCGCACTTCGGGCGCGACGTGCGCAAGTGCGTCATCACCGTCCCCGCGAACTTCGACGACAACCAGCGCCAGGCCACGCGGGAAGCGGCAGCCATCGCGGGGCTGGAGGTGGTGCGGCTGGTCAACGAGCCCACCGCGGCGGCGCTGGCGTACGGCCTGTCCCGCGGCTTCGAGGGCAGCGCGCTGGTGTTCGACCTGGGCGGCGGCACCTTCGACGTGTCCATCCTGGACGTGAAGGCGGGCGTCTTCGAGGTGAAGGCCACGGGCGGCGACCACGCGCTGGGCGGCGAGGACTTCGACCAACGCATCGTCCAGTGGCTGCTGGCGCAGGTGGAGGACGCCTTCCAGGAGGCGGTCTCCAAGGACGCGCAGTCGCTGCGGCGCTTGAAGGTGGCGGCGGAGGCGGCCAAGCGCGAGCTGACCGAGTCCGAGGAGGCCACCATCTCCGTGTCCGGCCTGGGCGACCACACGGCGGGTGTGAAGCGCTTCACCGAAATCAACACCGCGCTCACGCGCAGCTTCTTCGAGACGCTCTCCGAGCCGCTGTCGCGCCGCTGCCTGGACGTCTGCAAGAGCGTGATGGCGGAGGCGCGGATGGATCCGCGCTCGGTGGACGTGGTGCTGCTGGTGGGCGGCATGACCCGCGTGCCGCTGGTGCGCCGGCTGGTGGCGGACTTCTTTGGCCGCGCGCCCTCCACGGACGTGCACCCGGACGAGGCCGTGGCGCTGGGCGCCGCGGTGCAGGCGGATGAGCTGGTCCGCCAGGCGGGGCAGGCGCTGCTGTTGGACGTGGCCAGCCAGAGCCTGGGCGTGGGCGTGATGGGCGGCCGGGTGAAGCGGCTCATCCCCAAGAACACGGGCGTGCCCGTGGTGGCGCGCGACATCTTCTTCCCGGGCACCTCCGGCCAGTCCGAGGCGCGCATCCCCGTGTACCAGGGGGAGAGCGAGTTCCAGGACGAGAACCACAAGCTGGGCGAGGTGGTCCTCAAGAACCTGCACGTCGCCAACCGCGGGGAGACGCCGCTGGAGGTCGTCTTCGAGCTGTCCGGCGAGGGCATCCTCGCGGTGAAGGCCACCGACCTGACCTCCGGCCACATGGAGCTGGTGCGCCTGGAGGCCCGGGCCGGCCTGCCGCAGGGCGAGGCGGAGAAGCTGGGCCAGGAGCAGTCCAACTACGCCCAGGCTCAAGGGGTGGTGGACGCGCGCAAGGCGGAGGAGACCTTCCGCAAGCTGCTGGAGCGCGGGGAGAAGCTGGCCCGCTTGCTCCAGCAGAGCGCCCGGGAGAACCCCAGCCCGGAGGCCGAGTCGGCCGTGGGCACCGTGCAGCAGCTGCTGGTGGGCGGCAAGGACGCGCTGGCCGCCGGTGACGCCGCGCAGTGCGCCCTCATTGCCCGTCAGCTCACGAAGTTGCTGTCCGGCCGCGCGGAGCCCCGCGGCTGACGTCCCGCGGCGCACGGAAAAGGCGTCCACCAGCGCACGTTGTGGCGCCGGGTCCGTGGTGCCTTCCCCGGAGTCCGCGTATCTCCGGGAGTCATGACGACCCCCGGCTTTTCTCCTCGCCCGAGAGATCTGGTCTTCGTGGTGGACGACTCGCGGACGGCGCGGGACGTGATGCGGCTGCACCTGTCGCGCATGGGCTGTGACGCGGTGGGGCTGGAGGGCGCGGATGCGTGCCTGGCGGAGCTGGCGCAGCGGACGCCGGCGCTCATCCTGATGGACCTGCACCTGGAGAAGCTCCAGGGGGACGAGGCCTGCCGGATGGTCAAGGCGCACCCGGCGGGGCGCAACGTGCCGGTGGTGATGTTCACCGCGGCGGACGAACCCCATGAGGTGATGCACTGCGGGCGCGCGGGCGCGGATGACTTCCTGCCCAAGCCGGTGAGCCAGGAGGCGCTGGCGGCGAAGGTGGCCGCGGTGCGCCTGTCGCGCGAGCGCGCCTGGACGGGACCGCCGCGCGGGCGGGGCGTGCTGCTGGTGGAGGGCGGCCGGTTCCTGCACACCTTCCTGGGCGGAGCGCTGGAGCACGAGGGGCTGCACGTGCTCTACGCCAAGGACCTGGACGACGCGGCGGCGCAGGCCGTCACCCACGGGGAAAAGCTGGACGGCTTCGTGGTGGACGTGTCGCGGCTGCCGCGCGAGGCCCTGTCGCTGGCCACGCGCCTGCGCGAGCAGTTCGTGCGCAAGCCGCTGGTCCTGATGTCGCGGGTGGAGGAGTCGCCGGACGTGCTGGCCCGCGCGCAGGAGCTGAGCGGCGCGCCGCTGCTGCTCAAGCGGCAGCTGGGCGCGGACGAGCTGCTGGCGAAGGTGCTGGCCCGCCTGTCGCCGGGCACGGTGCCGCTGAGGGCCGCGGAGCGGGTGCCCTTCTTCACCGTGGTGGAGTTCAACACGCCGGGCGGCCCCACGCTCAGCGGCTTCAGCCACGACGCCAGCCCCCAGGGGCTCTTCGTGCGCACGCTCACGCCCGCGCGCGAGGGCTCGCGGCTGTCCCTGCGCCTGGTGATGGCCGGCCAGCGCACGCCCTGCGAGGCGCAGGCGGTGGTGGCGTGGTGCAACCCGCCCGGGATGGGGAGCGCGTTCCGCTCGCAGACGGGCATGGGCCTGCGGCTGGAAGGCATGGACGCGCAGCTGCAACAGCGCTTCGTGCGCTTCGTGCCCCAGTCCCTCGGTTTTCCCACCGCGGGTCCCGTGCGCGCCTCAGGTTTCTGAGAGCGGCGGTGGCCCCCGCGCACCTCCCAACCCCCCGCAATCACAGACAGAAGCCGCGGAATTCTCCCCTGGCATGGGCGTGGCAGAGCGCTGCGCCCCGCGAGGCTTTCGAGGGAGGATTCACGCATGCGGCCAAGTCTTTTCGGAACGGTGGGGCTCACGCTCCTGGTGGTGGGGTGCGGTGACGGCGGGGGCAAGGCCCCGGACGGCCTGGACAACGAACCCGTGCAGCAGTCGCTGAAGCTGGAGACCTTCAACGACTGCTCGGCGCTGGAGCGCTACATCGAGGACACCGCGACGAAGCAGATGCGCGCGAGCCTGGAGCAGCAGAAGCCCGGTTATTGGGAGCGCTTCGGCCGGGGGACGCGCGGCGGCGTCGTCTTCGGGCCGATGCCCACGGAGGACGCGGCGGGGGGCGGCGCGAATTCCGGCGGCGGCAGCCAGGCGCCGAATGACTCCACCGGCACCAACAACCAGGTGGAGGGCGTGCACGAGTCGGACTTCGTGCAGAACGACGGCACGCGCATCTTCGTGCTGTCGGGCAACCGGCTGTACGCGCACCGCTCGTGGCCCGCGGAGCAGCTCACGCTGGCGGCGACGCTGGAGGTGGAGGGCTGGCCCCGGGAGATGCTGCTCGACGCGCAGAACCGGCTGGTCATCGTCTCGCAGGTGGCGCGGTCGCTGCCGGGCACCCCGGCGAAGGTGGGCGGGGG